>JAUPLE010000464.1 GCA_030837085.1 Acidobacteriota bacterium
CAATTAATCTTGACAATACCCTGTAATTTTAGTATCCTGGCAGCGGAGAATAATTAAAATATATGATAACGAATATATTTGTTTTATTATTTTGCGGTTTAATGGCCTGGCTGCTCTACCGTTTCCGGTTGAGGAAGGCTGTTTCTGCTTCGGAAGTCCGTAAACTGTTCCCCTTTTTCCTTGTCCTTGTATTGTTCTTATTATTCAATGCTTTGTTGGCCTGGCAGGGGGGGATGGCGTTGGTTAGCGCGGTGGATACGCCCCCGGTGACCACCACGGCGGCATTAAAAGCGATTAAAACGGGTGGGCCCGTCATTCTTGATGGAGAAGTGAGCGATCAAAATTCCATTGTTTATAAAAATTTTGTGGCCTATTTTGATGATGAGCAATTTTATTCCCCACTTGAATTATCGATCGCCCTGTCGGATGGAACCGCCGTCATCGGTAACAACGACTATGAGGCTCGCAATTGGCCTTTTGAAAATGATTTTTACGCGCACCTGTCGGTAGGGACCAGGGTCATCGTGTTGGGTGAATTGGAACGCGGGGTTGTTATTGCCGGTCCGAACAAGGGGAAAGAGATCGTCTCGGTGCATGCCCGTATGATTTTTGCCGGTACGCATAAGGATTTTGTTTCCAGGGCAAAAAAGAAAATTTTTCTCCCGGTGGTCCTGTTATTGTTCAACTTATCGGCGGTGGTGTTGATGGTGACCCTGCCGGTGGCCTCTTTAATACGCATCGCGCATGCACAATAGGACCCTGTCCGTGTGCGTCCGCGGCAACTTTATTTTCAATTCAAGCGTGAAAGTACGTCTTTTATATTCAATGAGGATTTGAATAGGATGGCGTTGTCGGGAAGCCCGGGGATTTTATCGGCCACTGCTTCCGCCGCCGCCACCAATATATGATGCTCTTTGAACACCTGTAAGTTTTCAAATTTTGCCTGCAAATACTCCGGCGTCCAGAACCCCACGATCTCCAGGTAAACCCTCCGGCCATCCTCATGCTCCAACACGAAATCCGGTATAAATACTTTCTGCCCTTTTTGCAGGATGCCCCCTTCCCGGACCAACCGCCAGCCTTCCCTCGTTTCATCTCCCCATTTCCCGGCAAAGGCTTCTTCAAAACTGGAATCGAATTCTTCCGGTCCCGGCAGATGACTTTTCAATTTGTCCGTGGTTGAAAGCTGGAACGCGGCGGTAAAACCTTTTCTCCTGGTCTGGATACGGGCTTCCATTTTCCAATCGCTGCAGGCCAGCAGCGCCGGGAGGAATTTGGCCATGTATATGCCGTAGCGACGGGTATTGCGCAGTATAGACGCGGGGCCCTCGAAAATAAACCGGTAGCGCCCCGGTTCCAAAGGCTGGATGGTATGGATCAACCGCGCTAATTTTGCATAGCGCAGGATGGTTTTGAAATCGCTTCCCACCCAGACCACCATTTTTACGGCCCGGAACAATGTCGCCTGCGCCTGCGCCACATTGTAACGGGATAAAAGTTCTTCCCCTCCGGCATAACCTTTAAACTCTTTCAAACGGTGGCATTCCTTGACATCGGCAAACATCCCCTCTTCGATTTGCGGCCAATCTTTTTTCAATTCCGCGGCGATTTTTGCTTTCACTGTGTCTTCGCTGTGATCGAAAAGCCGGTCCACGGACCGGACCAACGGATGAAACGGCGCCGCCAGCCGGAAGACATGTATGCGCAGCGCGGCCGATTTTTTGCCTTTGTCCCGGTCATAAGTGCTCACATCATCCAACAGTTTGCAAAAGGAATCGATGCGGCGCGGCGGGCAACCCGGTTCATCCTTGAAAATGGCATGTACCCGGTGGTGAAGTTCTTTGCGCATTTCACCTTTGCCTTCCCGGTATATTTCCAGCATTTGTTCCGCATAGCCGACATAATGCGCATGATTTTGGCGGGTGAGACGGTCCGGGAATATCCGGCCGTCTTTATATTCGCTGATGGCGTGTTCCCTGGTAAGCATCGCTTCTCCTTCTTTGCCGTGAACGCTGCACTTCGCCGGTTTCTTCGCAGACCACTTCGTAAAGAATTCCGCGTTTATTGCCTTTTTTGCGCAGGATGCGGCCCAACCGCTGCTTGGCCTGGCGCGAAGAGGTCCCGCCGCCAACCACCACCGCTACCTTGGCCCCGGGAATATCCACCCCTTCATCCAGCACCTGGTTGGCCACCAGCGCCGGGTAGACGTTATTTTTAAAACCGTCCAGCACTTCCATCCGTTCCCGTTTCCCGCAGTGGTTCAGCAGGCAGGGGACCAGGAAACGGCAGGAGATATCGCGGGCCATGGCATTGGAGCCCGTGAAAATCATCAGGGGTTCCCCGATGTGAATGCGGAAGATATCTTCCAATACGCGGAACTTTTCTTCGGCGCGGTCCTGGATGGACTGTTTCAGGTAGAAGGCCGTTTGCGCCGCCCGGGCCTCCGGGTCATTGGCTGTTTCCGCCATCAAATCCAGCCAATCGAAAGAGGGGTCGTCTTTTTTTTTCAGGATGATATATTCGCGGACGCGGCGGGAGGCGGTGTTGTAACGTTCCTGTTCCTCTTGCGATAGATGGACCGGGATACGAACGATATCGTAATCGGCCAGGGTTGTCCCGCGGACGGAAGCGATGGGCAGGTGGTACACCAGGGGGCCGATCAAGCGGTCCAGGTCTATATGACGTTCGTCGGCGCGTTCGGGGGTGGCGGTTAGTCCCAGGCGCATGGGGGCCGCGCTCATTAATGCGGCCTCGCGCCGGCTTTCTCCCGGTAAATGGTGACATTCATCGAAAATGATCAACTGGAAATTGGCACCCAGTTTATCCATGTGGATAAAGGCGCTGTCGTAGGTGGTAACGGAAACAGGATAGTCTTTGTAGATATTATCGCCGATAATACCGGCGTCGTATCCCAGGCCGTTTAAAATGCGGCGATGCCATTGGTACATTAAATCGCGAACCGGGGACACGATCAATGTTGCAGCCACCAGTTCCCGCATGATATAAAGGGCCACTTCGGTCTTGCCGGCGCCGGTGGGCATGACGATGACGCCGCGTTTTCCCGGCATCCAGGCGTTTACCGCTTCTTTTTGTTCCGGCCGGAGGGGAGGGATTTTGGGGTTTTCCCAGCGGACCTGTCGCCAGCGGGGGACGTTATCTTCGAAATGATACCCGGCTTCCCGGACCCGTTGGCATATTGTGGCATAATGCAGTGCATCGCACCGCCATACCCCCGGTTCCACGCGCGAATCATAGGTAAACGGGATGTCTTGCATGATTTCCATGAATATACCGGTTTTCCCGCGAACAATCGCGGCTTCCAGCGTGCCCCGTACAAAAGACAATTTAAAAATAGTATCTGTATAAAGATTCATAAGCGCCTTTTTTTGAACAATTTACTACAAAATGGATGAAGAGTCAAGGCCCACACCTAAAGAAAGAGGTGATACGGGACAGGCCAATTTTCTCGGGTTTCTAATCATTTACGATTCCCGCCGCCAGAGCAATAAGATCGGCCAAAACGAGACGGTAAATATCGGTTCAAAAGATATCTTCATGGTTTGGGTGTAGATTGTGAAACCTCGGCACAACATTTAATTAAGGCCGAATGAAGTTTTATTTCTTTAGATGGAGCCTGTCCCGTTCTTTCTTCCGCGGCGCCCCGCTAAATTTCGCTGTGATGTACCATCCGGTTTCCACTGAAGATGAGCACCAGTTTTTTCAAAGTGGTTTGCCCGATGGATTTCCGGAATTTCTCATCCAGGCTGTATCGGTTCAGTTGGGATTCGGCTTCTAAGCGAAGCGCCTGTATTCTTTCTGTCGCATCTTCCTTTTCAAAGTCGGAAGGCCTGATGTATTTAAGTTCGATCAAATATGAATATTTCATACCCGGGCGGTTCGCCAGCAAAGGCTCCAATACAAGATCACAGAAACCCTGGTTCATCTCTTTCTCCGAGTAAACATTATATAACGTACTTAATCCGGCATATACGTTCCAGAAAACCTGGTGAGCTTTCTCGCTGTTCAATAAGTCACGTAAACTTAATGATGCTTCCATTTTTTGGGCGATATAGTCGATAAATGCTTGCCAGTTTCCTTTATAGGCCATCCCGTTCAACAGCTTATCATAGGTATCCGTATCGAGGATTAACGTCCCGGTTTCATTATAAGTAGCCCGGAAGTAATCGTAGTAAAGCCGCTTGATCGTTTCGTTAGGAATCGCCAGTACCGGTGTGTCTTCATCATCGATACCCCTGACGGTTAAGAGCCCGAAATAATATAATAGGGAAATAAAATTTGTGGGATCGGTAAGTTCTTCGACGGGAAAGCTTGCAGCGATTTTAGAATGGACGGAGCCCGTTTCGATGATATACCGGAGTTTGAAAAAATTGCCGTTGGTTTGACTGGCGGGAGTGCCTTTTTTATCGCTAATAATTAAATAGCGCAGTTTCATATAATCGATTCGGGCGTTATTGTCGATGAGTTGATCCGGGATCCGGGATTCTTTCAGGTATTCCCGGAGGAAGTATAATACCAGGACAGTATTAAAAACTTCGGAGGTGGAACGAAGGGCAAATTTATAATGGTTATACCATTGGTTCATGATGTCCATCAGTTCCGGCGTCGAATGGCGGATTTTCCCGGTTTGCCTGTAGTATTCGATTATTGTTTCAACTTCGCTCGCGGTGAATCCCAGGATTTCATCGATATCCAGGTCCAACGAGATGTTTGTCCCGATGTTAAACCCGGAGGTGACGTCGTCCAGTGTTATGGGAGAAACCCCGGTCATGAAAAGCCGCGAAATAGGTGTATCGCTCCCGGTGGTTCCTGCTTTTATTACATTGAAAAACGAACGTAGAAAACCTTCCCCTTGTGTAATGGCCCGGTATTCCTCTTCCCCGGAATCGGATAGAATCGTATTGGCAAAATTATCGTATTCATCGATGATGACGTATAATTTATACTCTTTTCCCCTGAAATAATTTAAGAACGTGCCCATTAAGGCTGAAGCGCCTTTAGAGGATTCGAATTTTTTTTGGGCTTCTCTAATGTCGATATCCAGGTATTTCCCGTATTTATCGAGGAAATACCCGATGCTGTCGCGGATATGTTGAAGAAAAAATTCACCCAGGTTGGATTTATCAGGGGCTACCGCCGAAAAGTTGAAAGATAATACCAGGTATTTGTTTTTTTCTTTTGTGGGATTTCGCTGGATATCGGCGCCATTGAAGAGGAAATCGAATTGGTCTTTTCGATCGATATCGTAGTAGTACTCAAGCATGGAGAGAAAGAGTGATTTCCCGAACCGGCGGGGCCGGATAAAGAAGAGAAAGCTTCCTTTTTTTTCGATATTCCTGATGAACCGAGTTTTGTCTATGTAATATAAATTTTTTATACGAAAATCCCTGAAATCGGCTATCCCATATGGAATATCTTTTAATTCATGTTCTTCTATCATGGTTTTATGTTAAACCAAAAGTCCCGGGTTGTCAACCGGTTTTTTGGTTTTTTACCGGTCCCCTCCATTTTTTAAGCGGGTGGCGCCCGCACCCTCGGTCGCCTACCCGGGTGCCGGGCAAAGTTTTCGCACCGCTTCCCAGAGTCTCCTCAGTGCGGCCACTAATTTGGTCTGGATTCCTTATATCGTAATGTCGTGCAAGCATCCTGCTTGCGTTTTTTTGCCTTTCAAGCGGGACGCTTGGGCTATACTTGACAAATGACAGTCCATGCCTTAAAATATCATCCATGAAGGAAAAACCAGAAGACCAACAGGAAAAAAAATATCAGAAACCGATACGCTATTTTGAACGGCGGGGCACTGTCAGCCCCGAGAAGTCCTATTATGTGGAGATAGATCGTGTCGTCAATAGCGAAAAGCAAGATATCAAAACCGTGGTGGACATGGGCCGCTACTTCTCCATTTTTGCGTCCAGGCAAAGCGGCAAAACCACCTTCCTGGAAAGACTACGAGACAAATTACATAAAGACCCCACTTATGTTATGATATTATTGGACTTCCAGGAATATAATGATTTGGAACTATCCCAATTTTATACACTGCTTGAAAAATCACTCTATGAACAATTGATCAATAGACTGCAAAACGTGCAGTGCGAAAAAACCGGGGCGGTTCAAGAGTTCCTCCTGTCTCACCCACTGACGGACCATATCTCTTTCCACATGCTTTTTGAGGGATTAAACCAGGTACTGCAATATAAAAAAATAATCGTTTTTATCGATGAATTCGACGGTATTCCGATGTCTGCACTATCAGGGTTTCTGACTTCTTTGCGGGGACTCTATCTGAAATACAAACATACGGACCAAAAAGCCCTCTACTCCGTTGGACTGATCGGGATTCGTAATATAACCAAACTCATCGTGGGCGGCGTCTCCCCCTTTAACATCGCGGACCACATCGAAATCCCACCCTTCTCCTTCCAAAACATCCACGACCTCTATGCCCAATACACGGACGAAACCAACCAACCCTTCACAGAAAACGCGGTAAATAAAATCTATGAAGAAACCGCGGGCCAGCCCTGGCTGGTCAACCGCCTGGGATCTATTCTAACGGTTCAGGTGAAACCGGAAACGGTCACGCCTATCGATGAAAAAGATGTGGAAAATGCAATCCAACTGCTCCTCAAAGAAAACAACGATCACTTCGATAACCTCTATGAAAAAGCGAAACTCTACAAGGAAACCTTCATCGAAATTGTGTTTGACCACGTGGAATACTACCCGGATGACGAGGACCAAGCGTGGCTGAAACAATATGGACTGATCAAAGAGATCGATAATAAAGCGGTGGTGGCCAATGCTATTTATAAAGCCCGATATGTCAAAACCTTTTTCCGTGAAGCCCGCGCCACCAAAATATTCGCCCCGGAAGATTACTCCCTGCCCAACCAGCATCTGGACATGGAAAGCCTGCTGCAAAACTTCAGCCAATACATCTCCCAAATTGGCGTCAAAGCCTTCTACGAAAAAGGAAAACCCTATGAAAAAACCGGCCAATTCCTCCTCACTGCATGGCTCTTTCAACTGGTTACCGGCAGCGAAGGTTCGTTACAATACGAGGTGAACACCGGCTTGGGCAGAATGGATATCCTCATCTCCTATAAAGGAATTAAATACATTATCGAAACAAAAGTAAACCATCTGGACGATATCTCCATCATTCGCACCGATGGCGTCCGCCAATTGGCGCGAAAATACCTGGCTACTGAAATGGTCGCGGAAGGGTTCCTGGTTATCTTCGACACCCATACCCAAACCGGCGCCTCCTGCAAACCTTCATACCTATATGAAGGTAATAAAAAAGTGACCAGCTTCACCATCGGCATCGGTCGCAATGAATTAAAAAAAAGTCCCCGGATTAAAAAAGATAAAACCCCCAGCCCACCAATGAACAGGTAAAAAGGAATATGGATTGGTTCCCGTATGGTTTCATGTTTACACTCACGGTAAAAGAAAAATAAGAGGTAGGGATACGGGACAGGCCAATTTTCACCCACCTGCTGGACAAACTTCCCCAACGCTGGAAAGACATCCGTAATGGCCTCAAAGCCAGGAAAGGGAAGAAATATTGGACTGTCCCCTTAAAACGCCTAATCGCCTAATCGTTCCCTGGAAAATGACCTCCCGTACAACGATAATGACCTCCCGCGAACGGAAGTAGTTCCCCCGCGCACAGATAAAGTTCTCCCGCGCACGGAAGTAGTTTCCCCGCGCACAAATGAAGTTCCCCCGCGCACAAAAGTAGTTTCCCCGCGCACAGATAAAGTTCTCCCGCGCACAAAAGTAGTTTCACTACGCACAGAAGTAGTTTCCCCACGCAACGTATTTATCTTAATTTGCCATGAGAATGACTTCCCAAAGGCACTTTATTATTTACTTTACAGGATTAGCGATCTCCCTTGCCTGGTTTTCGTTTTCCCGCGGCAAATAATCGTTTTCCTTTTTAAGGATAACATCATACTGTGCAAAGATTTATTCCTAAATTCATCATCAACTATTGCCTTCGCGGCTATTTTCATGGTAGTCCGTGTTCGTCAGTGGCTGTCCCCCCTTTTTCTTCGCGTTCCTCCGCGGGCAATTTGTAATATTTTTTTACCTGACCATCGTAAGGGCGGTTTGGGTCAACGTATCCGCGGCGGTAATGGTTTTCGAGTTGGCCTGGTAGCCCCGCTGAAACACCAACATCTTGGTGAACTCCGCGGCCATATCCACATTGGAAGCTTCCAGGGAACTCCCTACAATACTACCCCTGCCGCCTGAATTGGCTACCCCTATGGCAGAATTACCCGATGCATTGGTTTCCGCAAATAAATTTCCACCCAGGCGCATGAGACCTTTGGGGTTATTGAACTGGGCAATGGCCAACTGGGCCATCTCTTCTACCTGGCCGTTGGAAAACACCCCCACGATAATCCCGTCGGAGTCGATGATAACAGAACTTAAATTCCCGGGTGGATAACCATCCGTGTTGGTGGCGCTGGTAGTGGATGGGATGGGATAGCCGGTGATGATCGGAACGCCATTGTCATCATATAGCTCCCAATCAAAGGTCAAAGCGTCGGCGCCATTGGCAAAAACCGGCGTAGTGAAGGCCACATTAGCGGCAGGTGTTATCAGTGTCCCAGTGCCATCGAATTGTAATGTACCGGTCCCCAACACACCGGAACCCGCAGCGCCGCTGGCAGTATCCGCGTCCGGTATGGCTGCGCTGTATGTCCACTGATCATTCCCACCCACTAAACCATTGTGAGTAAATGTAATCGTTAACGTATGCGGCGCACCCTTGGAATCATAAATCGTCGCAGAAGCACTGTAAGTCGTACCTACATCAGACCTGACATCAAGGTTGGAAAATATCTGGCAGAACGTTGTGGCCTGGGGGTCCGATATGGTATTGGAGGGTAAAAATATCTGCTGCAGCGGACCGGAAGTAATAATATTATTATTAGCATCCTTTGTCGTATAACCCAACACGTATTTGCCGCCAGGATTCACCAGGTAGCCCTCGTCGTTAAAGAAAAAATTTCCCGCCCGGGTATAAAAACGGTCCTCGGCCGTATTCCCCACTACAAAAAAACCGTTTCCTTCCAGGGCCACATTGGTAGCATCCGCCGTCGACATGATCGACCCCTGGCTGAAGATACCGCTGATAGAATTGGGAAGGGTTCCCAGGCCAACCTGCATGGGATTTCCCGCTCCATTGGTGGCCACACCGCCGAAAGTTCGAGTCACCAGGTCCTCGAACGTTACATCCGACGCCTTAAAACCCGCTGTATTTATATTGGCCAGGTTGTTGCCCACGATGTTAAGCGCACTGGCATAAGCCGATAATCCCGATAAACCTGAATAAAAAGACGTATTCATATGCTGCCTCCTAATTTGTAACCACTTCGCTGATATCGCCCAGGTCAATGGAGATACCCAGCGCTTTTAAAAGAATAGTCGAACCATCGAAAGCCACCGCATCCACCAGGAAATTGCCATAAGTGGTTAATCCCTCGATCTCGTCACCGGTTGCTGATACAATTTCATAAGTATAAGCGCCGGCGGCCAGCCAATTTCCATCGTTATCTTTGCCATCGAAAGAAACCTGGTTCGTTCCCTCTTTGAACTCTGTAATATCTATTGTCCTCACGACATCGCCGTCGCTATTTTTAATATTGATTTTCGCGGGAACACCGTCGCCTTCCAGGTCAAAACGCAGCGTCAACGCTTTTTCAGCTTCCAAAGTGAATTGATTTCCCGGCGTCAGTACTCGTTTGCCAATAAGGTTTACCATCTGGCTGTTGGTGGAGGCCGTCTGGCTAAGCGCCAACAGTTGGATACCCGCCGCAATGTTTTGCTGCTGCTCAAGGGCCGAAAACTGGGCCAACTGCGATATAAATTCCGTATTATCCATGGGCTCCAGCGGATCCTGGTAGGCCAATTGGGAGATCAGTAATTGCATGAAGGCATCTTTCCCCAATTCTTGCTGCGAGGTTTTAGACGTACCCGTGGCGCCTGTCGACAACCCGGTATTCAAATAAGTTACTACATCGATCATTTTATCCTCCACCATTATTTAGCAAT
>JAUPLE010000465.1 GCA_030837085.1 Acidobacteriota bacterium
AGGAACACCAAGGGTTTATTATAAAAAAACCGCCTTTATAAGGGTCCATTTTTCCACCAGGACGACGCCGGTCTCCTTATCGCGGTTGGTTACTTCGTAATCATGGATACCCACCTCCAGGTTATTCCCGGCAAATATGGGTTTTACGACGCTTTCCAGGGCGCTGCCCGGCCCGACCTGTAATATGTCGTCGAATATGTAGCGGGGCTCCGACCAGGTGATTTCTCCCCCCTTCTCCAGGAACAGGGCGCATTGGCCGATTATATTGGCAAAACTGTTGGCAATGCTGAGACTGGACAAGACTTTATGCAAGTAGACGCGGGAAACGTTTCCAGGGAAAACAGAACTTAACTCAGCGGCATCCTTGATATCGAAATTGAGGATGCTGCCTTTTAGATTCCTCTTCTTCATGAGTTTGGACTTGGTATCCCAGTACTTGACGGCTTCATCGGTGATGGAAATGCCGGCATGGAAGATTTTTACGATTGCCGCGGCGTTTTTATTTTGGCCGGTTTCATAATGTTGGGCAATATGCTCTAGCAGTTGGCAATTATCGCCATCCGGCTCGGCGACATATACTTTTTCGAACAATTCCGACAACAGGAACACGCAAAAGCCCATACCGGGTCCAATGTTCAATATAGAACCGCCGGTGCGACCGGATAACATGGTATGTTTGTGGGACTCGAAGCCGCCCTGGACATTATTACTTAATATGTCATACGCATCCGCAAGGCCCTGCAAACCCCATTTGGTCAGAAACCGCTGCTCCTGGCCCGACTGTGTTATTGCCCGGCAAAACCGGGCGTAATATTCATCTAATTTGGGAAAATGGATTGTACTCATAGTTATCTCCTAATCAAAAGCTATGGGAAGTCCAGAAACCTTTTCTAGAAAAGGTATATGGTCGTAGAAGACAATATTTATCTTCGTTATTGGCCGCGATTGCACAATGAAAAACCGTCCGTCATCATCCAACGCCCACTCGATATCCTGGGGACTCCGAAAATAACGCTCAACCTCACGACCAATCCGACACAACCGCCGCAACTCCTCAAACGTCAACGAATCCGCCATTCCCTGCCCCTCCGTGGTATTGCTTTCCATAAAACCCGACTCGCCAGCCCGTAAAACAATCTCCTTCCTCCCCAGGATTCGCGCCAACACCGTAAAGGGCTCATCCCGCGACACCACATAATGATCTGGGGTCACTTTCCCGGAAACCACAACCTCGCCGCAGCCCCAGGCGGATTCCACCACCATGGCCATGCCGTTGTGGTTATGGGAATGGGCGGTAAATAAGACGCCCGCGGCCCTGGGATCAATCATGGCCTGAACCACCACCGCCATTTTCAAATCTTCACCGGGAATTTTCAGCCGCTCCCGGTAAACCTCGGCCCTCGGACTGTAAAGGGAATCCCAACAATCCTTGATGCACCGCAAAAGTTCGACCCCGGAACCGACATAAAGATACGTTTCATACACCCCGGCAAAAGAAGCGGTCTTTAAATCTTCGGCGGAGGCGGAAGATCGGACAGCGACAAAGGGGCCGCCGGTCTCCCGGCTCAATTGTTTGTAATAAGTCGAGATAAGTTCCTCCATCTCTTCCGGGATGCGGCCTTTTTCCCGGTATTCGAGGAAAGCATCGAAGGTAAGGACAAAACCCGGCGGCACAGGGAAAGAGGCCCTTGTCAATTCCACCAGGTTTTTGCCCTTGCCGCCGCTCTTATTGGGGTCTACTTCATGAAAAAAACCGATCACGGACTGCTTCATTTTCAATTAATTCTCCTTTAATGACGGGGAAATGCTATAATGTACCGGGGAAATGCCACAGCGTACCGGTGAAATACTATAATGTACCGGTGAAATGCCTTTGTGCTCCGGGGAAATACGATAATGTACCGGTGAAATGCCTTGATGCTCCGGGGAAATACTCTTGTGTACCGGTGAAATATTACATTGCACTGGTGAAATGCAATAATGTACCGGTACACAACAGCATTTCTCCATAACACGAACGCATTTCCCCGGTACATTATCGTATTTCTCCACTGCGCGATGATATTTCCCTAATATCAAATGATATTTCTCCACTATAAAATCGCTTTTTCCTGCATAATTATCGTATCGTACCATTATTACAACGTATTTTCCCGATGCATTCACATATTTCCCCGGACTTTTAATCAATACAAGCTCAATTCATCCGGACCAAGGTATTGTTTCAGGGCAGCGGCCAGGCGCTTACCGACAAAATCGCCGTAAAGAATCCCTTTCACTTCCAGGGTAATCGACTCATCATCCACCCGGATATAACCGCCATCGCTTAATTCATCAACCGTCCCCCGGGTTACCCGGCAAAAATCGATGCCGTGCTTTTCCCGGAAAACTTTGCGACTCATACTGTGGAGTTTCATGCCCAACAAGAGGTCTTTGATCATCACATCCTTAGCGGTGAGCTTATATCCCCTGGCAATGGGCAGTTTATCTTCCTTTAACGAGGCCAGGTACGTGTCCAGGTTAAGGGTGTCCTGGTAATTGTAGTCCCCCAGCATACCGAACGCAGAGGGGCCGAAAGCGCAGCAGTCTTCTCCCCTCCACAAATTCCCGGCGTAGTGGTGTTGAAATTCGCCTTTCCAGGTAAAGGTAAAGAAACTCCAGGGTTTGTAGGGAGAGGCCGTTAGTTTTTCCAGGGCCAATTCCATAAAATGAAGTTCCTGCTCTTCCGACGGCAGCTCGATCTGTTTCTTGCGCACCCCACGGTTGAAAAACTCGGTATTAAGGTACGCTTCCATACGGTAGACCGTGATATTATGCACTTCGGTCCGAATGGCCGTATCAATGGTTTTCATCCAGGTTTCATCGGTCTCCCCGGCCAGGCCGCTGAGCAGGTCAATATTGACCGCCAGACCGCCGGCATTCATAATCATTTCAATCGTTTCCAGGGCCTTCTTCGCCGAATGCTTGCGACCGCTCATGCCTATAATCTCATCGTCAAAAGACTGCACCCCAAGACTGAGCCGGGTAACGCCGAGGTCTTTATAAGCCTTTACCTTTTGCTCCGTAATAGTGCGCGGCTCGGCTTCAATGGTAAACTCCGGCCCGGCGATGACAAAATTCTCCCGCAAACAGGCGATAATTTCCCGCAGCAAATTCTCTTTCAACAGCGACGGCGTACCGCCGCCAATATAAATGGAATTCACCGGCCTTTTGCCAAAATGAAACCGCTCATTGGCCAAGCGTATCTCCCGGCATAACGCCTGGACAAACTCCTCTAACTGAGCCGGGTCGCGGTATTGCTCGGTTTTGTAATAACAATAGGCGCATTTCTGCGCGCAAAAGGGCACATGGATATAAATGTTGACCGGGTCCTCAGCCAACATCTCTTCCACCACCGGTTTCTTCCAGTACCGGAAATGGGGATAGTTTGAGATAAACCCTTTTCTCGAAGGCTGCATTAATTCATCGTGGTTCGTCATAGCAACTCCTAATTTTTAATTTTATCCCTGATAAAATCCGCCAGGGTGGTGAGATTCTTGAATAAGTCGGCGTTTAATTCTTCATCCTGGATGGATATTGAAAAACCCTTCTCAATGGATACGATCAAATCCACGATGGCAATGGAATCGAGTCCCAATCCATCTTCATACAACGAGACATTTTCCGCGATCTCGTCGAGTTTTAGATTCACATCCAACTTGTTGGCAATGATTTCCTTTAATTGATTCATAATAGTGTCGGCCATATTTTCTCCTTATTTTTTTGCTTCGTTTATTATTTCATTTATTTTTTTGCGATCGAATTTACCGTTGGCAAGCCTGGGGATTTCAGCCATTACCAGGACCTGGTCCGGCGCCATATGCCTGGGCATAATGTCGAAACAGCGGGAACGAATTCCCGCGGCGTCGATGCCGTCACTCCCGGTCCCGGGTTTCAGTTGGCAGCAGGCTGCCAGGACTTTGCCACGGACATTTTCTTCCTCTTTTGCCGCCACCACCGCGAACTGCACTTCGGCGATCCCCTGCTCCATAAGCGATTCCACTTCCGTGAAAGACACCAGGATACCATTTCGGTTGATGCTGTTGCCGGTGCGGCCGGCCACTTTAAAAACGCCGGGTGAAACCACCCGGCCCAGGTCCTTGGTCATAAACCAGCCGTCTGTCTTCCCCGGCAATAACTTCCCTTGTTTATCCAAATAGGCGTCGAAACCCGCGTCATGGCGGCACATGATTTCGGCCATCTGGTTCTCCTTTTCCCCGCTTGCCAGGCGGGCCTCAACCCCGGGCATAACATGAACCACACCGTTTGCACGGGTTTCCAGCGGGTCGTTTAAGTCCGACGTGGCAATGGCCCCTAATTCCGTGCTGCCGTAAAGATTCACCAGTTGACCGAATTTGTTCTCGAAGTCCACATAAGTAGTTTTATTGAT
>JAUPLE010000466.1 GCA_030837085.1 Acidobacteriota bacterium
AATGTAATGGACATTAAAGAAAAAATAGAAAAACTAAACGCAGAATTATTAAGACACCAGTACCTCTACTATGTCAAAGCAGCGCCGGAAATTTCGGATAGAGAATATGACCGGCTCTTGGATGAACTGGTGGAACTGGAGAAAAAATACCCGGAATACGCCTCGGAAAACTCCCCTACCAAACGGGTAGGTTCCGACCTGGACAATGCTTTCCCTGAGAAAGAACACTCCATTCCTGTTTTAAGCCTGGATAAAGAATATACCGTCGAAGGCCTGGAAAAATGGCTCGCCAAAACCATTGCCAATTCCGATAAAACTCTCAGCTTCGTGGTGGAAGAGAAGATCGACGGCGCTTCCATCGTCTTATACTATAAAGCCGGGAAACTGGATACGGCCCTTACCCGGGGAAATGGCCTGGTGGGAAACGACGTCACGGAAAACGCCCGCACGATTAAACAAATCCCCCTGGTTACCCGGGAAACGTCTGATTTCGCGATCAGGGGTGAAATCTTCTTTAATAAGTCGGAATTTGTTATTTTTAACGCAGCCTTTGAAAACAAATTCGCCAACCCCCGCAACCTGGCCGCCGGTTCCTTGCGAAACCTTAAATCCTCTATCGCGGCGAAAGTTCCTCTGAAGATATTCACTTACGAAGGTTACTTTACCCCGCCCTTTACCAATGACCATATCATGATCCTGGCCAAATTAAAAGAAAATAGTTTCACCATCAATAAAAACGTGGGCTATTTTTCCGATGACGGCGCTAAGCGTGCGCAGGTTCTTGAGAAACTCCCGGGAATTTTCTGCGGCGCCATCAGCGAATTGCCGGGTTACGTAAAAAGCCGGATGGAGCAGCGGGATAACCTGGACTATGAGATCGACGGCCTGGTAATTAAAGTGAATGAGTTGGATGTGCGCGACGGCCTGGGATATACGGCGCACCACCCGCGTTGGGCATTGGCTTTTAAATTCGATGCGCCCACGGCCCAAACACGGGTCAAGGAAATCCAGGTCCAGGTGGGCCGGAACGGCCGGGTCACGCCGGTGGCTATCCTGGAACCGGTGAAAATCGCCGGCAGTACTGTCTCCAGGGCCACACTCCACAACCAGGAATATATTGAAATGCTGGAATTGGGCATCGGGGATTCGGTCGGCATTTCCAAACGCGGGGATATTATTCCCGCCGTGGAGGAAGTGCTGGAAAAAGACCCTGAAAACCCAACCGTCTTTAAGTTTCCCCGGGAATGCCCCTTTTGCAAGTCCCTGCTGGAAAAGGACGGGGCCCATCATTTCTGCAAGAACCGGGAATGCCCGGAACGGCTCGTACGCGCCATTACTTATTTTGCTTCCAAGGACCAGATGGATATCGATACCCTGGGCGAAAAGACTATTGTCTTTATGTTCGAAAAGGGATTTATCAAAACTATCCCGGATTTATACAAATTTAATTACGATGAATTACTAAAGGAAGAGGGATTCAAAGAAAAGAAGGTCAATAACATCAAAACCAGCGTGGAAAATTCTAAGAAAATGCCTTTCCGAAAAGTACTTACCGCGCTGGGTTTTGACGGCCTGGGCGCCTCAGCCGCCGGCGACTTAATCAAGAACGGTTTCAATTCCATCGATAAGATAATCGCCGCGGCTGCCAGGGGGAATGTGGAAGAGTTTTCCCGCATCGGGGGCTTTGGTGAAATCACGGCTAATTTGTTGATCAAGCACTTTACCGATCCCCGGCGCCTGGCGGTTATCGAAGAATTGAAAAAGGTGGGATTGAATTTCGCAGAGGAAATGCCGTCAATGAGGGAAGCGGGGGATATGCCTTTCACCGGGCAGGTGTGGGTGATTACCGGTTCCTTTGAAAATTTCCAGCCGCGGTCAAAGGCGGCGGATGAAATCGAGAAGCGGGGCGGGAAAGTGACCGGCGCAGTCTCTTCCGGCACGACCCACTTGCTGGTGGGTTCCGACCCGGGGTCCAAGCTGCAGAAAGCGCAGCAATTAAATGTAGCTATTATCGATGAACCTCAATTTATGGAGATGCTGAAATAAACATGTATTTAACAGGACTATTTATCTATTTTGCGCTGCTGGTGGTCATTGGGATCGTTGTATCGCGAAAGAACCCGGACTTTGACGCCTATTTTTACGGCGAACGAAAGATGGGAAGTTTCTTGATCTTTTTCACGGTGACGGCGTCCTGGTTTGGGGCCGCATCCACCATTGCCACGGCCAACGCCGCCTACAAAAGCGGGTATAATGCGCTGTGGATGCTGTGTATTCCCACCCTGACCACCATTATTATCTTTATTATTATTAACAAAAAAGTCAGGGAGACCCGTTTCGTATCCCTGCCCGTGCTGCTGGAAAAATATTATGGGAAAGTGGTTTCCGGTTTTGCCTCTTTTCTGATATTTTTTTATATGGTGGTATTGGCGGCTTCGCAACTGGTGGCCTGGGGAACTTTTGCCGGGCATTTCATGGGCGTCGAGTATGGGATCGCCGTTATCATCGGCGTTGCGGTGGTAATTTTCTATTCGTTCCTTGGCGGGTATCTCTCCATCGTGTTTACAGATGCGCTGCAATTTTTGATGATAACCGTTTCATTGGTTTACCTCGTGGTATTTTTCAAAAACTCCCCTTCTCCTTTTAACTCTGCGGATTTTCATTTTTTTGCCGACAGTCGGCATAACCTTTTAATGACAGCATCCTTTACTCTTGCCTGGGTGATATCGCCCATTATCTGGCAAAAGATTGCCTCGGCCCGGTCAGCGAAATCATCCCGGTGGGGGTTGTTGATGTCTATCGGCGCCCTTGCTTTTTTATATTATTTGGTGATACAGGCCGGGGTATATGCCAGGAATTTCCCTGTCACTGAGAATACCGCGGATGTGTTAAGCGTGGTTATTAAAAACTGGCTGCCCGCGGGTGGGGGTGTATTGGTTTTCCTGGGGATTGCCGCGGCCATAACGTCAACCGCGGCAACGGCCTTTAATGTGGGGGCGTTGACCCTGGTAAAGGATGTCATTCTCATCAAACGCAAGAACCGGATGGCCCTTTACGCCAGGATTGCCACGTTCATCTGTGGGGCGCTGGCGGCGCTGGTGGCGTTACGGTTTAACTCCATTATTAAAACCCTGGGCCTGGCTTCTGAGATTATGGCCGAAGGGTTGTTTATCCCCGGCATGTACATGTTGTTCTTTAAAAAGAAACGGCCGTTGGCGGCTTTGTTAAGTTTGTTACTGGGCGGTGGGTTTTCCATCGTGGTGTTTCTTAATGCAACCGGTTTGTCGCTCCCGCTGCCGCAATGGCCCGATTCCTTGCCATACGGCCTGGGCCTTTCCTTGTTTGGATTTATTATCGGTTATATCTTTGATAGGAAATAATTAAAACGTTGCCACCAAGAGACGGCGCACCATGTCGCCAAGGATTTTTATAATAAATCTCCTGGTGTACCTTCGTGCCTTTGTGCGCCGTCTCTTGGTGGCCTATTTCAATTATAGATAGAGTTTCATACCCAGGCGTAATCCGACGCCGGACAGGGCGAGATTATAAGGGCTACCTTTTTCCTGCCCGATTTTTTCGCCGTCTTTCCAGACATTGATTTTTCCCATCATGGTAGTGAAACGTACCAGGCGGCCATTCATTTCCACAATCAAAGCCAGGTGACTGCCCAGGTCCATTTCCAATCCCATTGCCGCCTGTCCGCCTAATGCCGCGCCGTGGGTTTTCTTTACCATTTTATGAGCGCCGTCAGGCCAGATTACATCGCTTTTTAGCGAAAACCGTCCGAAGTACAATCCGGGGCCGGCGCTCGTATTGAGACGAAGCTTCTGTCCCAGGGGGATCGTGTAGTGAAAATTTAACGTAAGCGGGACTGCGTGTATGCGTGTTTTATATCCTGACATAACAAGATCGGCGCGTATATAAACACTATCCCCGGTCTGTCGGTTGATCCACAAGAAACCCGTTCCCACGGAAATCCCATGGTTTTTACCCAACCGGTATATCACATCGAGTGAAGTATCGATGCCCCAATGGGCATGTTTCCAGCCTTCGCCGGTTATGTTCCACCCGAGCCCGTCCATGTAATCATTAAACTGGCCGATGCTGCAATAGGCCGCCCCGGCATTCAGCTTAAGTTCCACTTTATGGTCCTCTGCGTCCAGCAGCAGGCAAGACAATGCACACATAAACACAACGACAATAACTTTACTCATATTTCTGAAACTAACTTTCATATAATCCTCCTATGTTTTAGTTATTTCGTGTATAGGAGCATGTTATTTGCCAATACCAACTCTTCTAAATGTCACAAATCAAGGACAGTTTACTTCCTCTCCCTTTTCTTCGATACGAATCCTTCGTTTTCCGGTTATGGTCTTCGTTTTTGCTTGCCGGGTTTTTGTTTTTTTTCCTTTTTTTTCTTTTTGAAGTCTTTTCTTTTAGTGTCGTTCCTTTTGAAGTCTTTCTCTTTGTTTTTTTTACCGGGACCATTATACGGCTCTGCTTCACCGGTAATTATTTTTTGTCCCTTAAATGATTTCTTATTAAAAGATTCCAGGATTTCATCTTTGTAGTTGGCATCGGCCTCGAAAAAAGAAAACGAATTCATGATATCGATTTTCCCGATGCGGATGCTGAACCTCCTGGAAATATCGTTCACCAGGCCGATTAACAACTGCGGCGTCAGTTCGTTTTTACGCCCCAGGTTAATGAAAAAACGGCACATGTCGCCCATGTCGCCCTGGTCATCCATGTTGCCCATGCGCCCGCCACCCATGCCGCCCGTGCGCTCCTTTCCGCCCATGTCGCGCATTTTATCGCGTCCTCTTTTTTCATCCACCCATTCATTCACATTAATATCTTTTGTGTTTTTATAATAATCCAGGAAATGATTGAACTCCCGGGAAACAAAACGCTTGATCAGTTCCTCCCTGTCCAGCCATTCGAGCTTTTTGTAAATGGTAGGCAAGAAACTTTCGATCTCTTCATTGTAAACATCCACGTTCTCCATGCGGTCGATGAGATTGAAAAGTTGTTTTTCACAGATTTCCTTGCCGTTGGGCACCCGTTCTTGTTTGAACTTTTTGCCGATCATTTTTTCAATACTTTTGATCAAGTATTTTTCTTTAAGATTAATAATGGCGATGGAGACGCCGTATTTCCCGGCCCGGCCCGTTCTGCCGCTGCGGTGCGTATAATGTTCCAGGTCATCCGGTAGATTGTAATTGATAATATGGGTAAGTCCTTCCACATCCAGGCCGCGGGCGGCCACGTCCGTAGCCACCAACATTTGCAGGTTGCGCAGCCTGAATTTTTGCATCACCGTATCCCGCTGCGCCTGGGAAAGGTCCCCGTGGAGCGCGTCGGCATTATAGCCGTCGCTCATCAAGCGATCCGCAACTTCCTGGGTTTCTAGCCGGGTACGACAGAAAATAATCGTGTAAATGTTGGGATTATAATCGACGATCCGTTTCAACGCCAGGTAACGGTCTTTGGCGTGGACCAGGTAAAAGACATGGGAAACGTTTTCCGCGCCTTCGTTTTTCCTGCCCACGGTAATTTCGATGGGGTCATGCATAAACTTAAGGGCAATACGTTCCACGTCCCGCGACATGGTGGCGGAAAACAAGAGTGTGCGTTTGGCGGCGGGCGTCGTCTCAAGGATGCTGTCCAGTTCTTCTTTAAATCCCATATTCAGCATCTCATCCGCTTCATCCAGCACCAGGGTCTCAATCTGGGAAATATCCGCTTTGCGGCGGTTAATCATATCCAGCATACGTCCCGGGGTAGCCACGATAATTTGCGCGCCTTTTTTCAGTTCTTTGAACTGGTTTTCTAAACTGGCGCCCCCGTAAATAGCCACGACCCGGATATCTTTCTTATATTTGGCGAAACTCTTTAAGTCACCGGTAATCTGGACGCAAAGTTCCCGCGTGGGGCTTAGAATCAAGACTTTGGTGGCGGATGACCGGCTCGACGCATATTGAATTAAGGGGACCCCGTAAGCGGCGGTTTTCCCTGTGCCTGTCTGGGCCAGTCCGATCAAATCGTTTTTATTGCCGAATAAAAGGGGCATGGCCTCTTTTTGAATGGGAGTCGGGGTTTTAAATCCTAACTCGGAAATTGCTTTTATAATCGTCGGTTCTATCCCTAATTCTTCAAAGGTGACTGAATTCTCCCCCAAAGAACGAGATGAACCGTTATCGGTTTCATCTATTTGTACTTGCATGGACATATTGTACCTTATTTCAGTGTTAATAGCAATAGCCGTCTGCCGGTAAAGGAATAATTTGATCGTATAGTTAGTTTAACAAAGTACGACCGGGTATTGAAAAAAAACATTTTTTTTTGTACAATTAACTCATCATGGTGATAACAAGACAAAAACACATCCGTTTCGACTGGGCAGTCAAGAAGATGCTCAGGAGCAAAGCAAATTTCGGCATCCTGGAAGGGTTCCTCAGCGAACTGATCAAAGAGGATATTAAAATAATAGATATACTGGAAAGCGAGGGGAATAAGGAATCCGCCAACGATAAAACCAACCGGGTCGATATGCTGGTGAAGGACTCCAAAGACCAATTAATCATCGTGGAAATACAGAATACACGAGAATTGGACTATTTTTATAAAATCCTCTACAACACTTCCAAAGTCGTTACAGAACATATCCGGGTAGGCGAGCCCTACAAATATGTGAAAAAAGTCATTACTGTCAGTGTAATATACTTCGATCTGGGCCAGGGCCAGGATTATGTGTATTACGGCGGCACCTATTTCAAAGGCATCCATAGAAACGATACGCTTGAATTATCCGAAACCCAAAAAGAGTTGTTCAAGAGGCAAACAGTAACCGCGATTTACCCGGAGCACTATATTATTAAGGTCAATGACTTCGATGATATCGCCAAAGACAGCCTTGACGAATGGGTATACTTTTTAAAAAACAGCGATATAAAGGACGAGTTTAAAGCCAAAGGACTGGCGGAAGCGCGGGAGAAGTTGAAAGAGATCAATCTCCCGGAAGAGGAATTACCCGCTTACCGGCATTTCCTGGATCAGTTGAGGGATGAAGCCAGTGCGGCGGATACGATTCGCTTCGAATCGGAATATGGGAAAAGAAAAGCCCGGGAAGAAGGACTCGCGGAAGGTAGACAAGAAGGTCTTCTCCTGGCTGCCGGGGCATTGAAACAAAATGGCGTCGCTGTCGATTTAATTATAAAATCAACCGGGCTGTCAAAAGAAGAGATAGAGAACCTTTAATAGTTTAATTCTTAAAATTTGGGAATAACCGTGGAGAGAAGATCGCTGAAAACGGCGCTTTCTGAGTGTCCGCTATCTTACCCTCCAGTTCCATGCCTGTGGTCAATATATGGAAGTGCAGAAATCCGACTGTCCCCGAAATTTACGTCATCGGCAGTATGTTCCAAAATGGAAATAACTGAATCTTCCTGCAATTCTCCACTTTCAAAGATGTTTTTTTAATGTTTATTGATTGCCGGTATGCCGACGCCAAAAAGATCAGCCATTCGCTTTTGCGTCAGCCACACGGTTTCATTGCGCAAGAATATCTCAACTTTCACTTTGCCGTTGGGCGTGGTGTAGAATAAAAATTCCGTGAAGCTGTTTTGTGGAATAACCTGTTTATTTTTTTTCATAATTTACATGCCTCGGCCGCTTGGGCCTGGCCTTAGCACTATTTACACTGCCAACGCAGATTTTCATTTTTCTTATTATCAACGGATTCACCGGGAATACAAGTTTATCACGGTATCAAAATAAGAGTCAAGCCCTTTTGAAAGGAACTTTCATCCTCTACTCTACCTCATGCCGATTTTAATCGGCGCTTTCTGAGTGTCCCCTAATCTTCCCCAGAAAACAACAAAGTAACGCAATGTAACTAGTGATTCTTTTATGTATCTAACTTAATTACTTGGTACTGGATTTTTGCGAAGGTCCAGTAGCCTCCGTTGTTTCCCCTTTCTTGTAGGTTCAAAGTTCACGCTTCCTGCTCTTACCTTAACTATCAACATCCCCATCTGAATAGACTCCTGAAGTTCGAGGGATATTAAAGAAACTGAATGCAATACTTTTTCAACGAGATGATTAGGAAAATCTCCTGACACTCTAATCTCTAAAACCTCATTGTTTCCTTCTCCATCAAGTGCAGCAGCTTGAAACATTACCTGTGATCCAATCGCCGCAGTCAACGCCTCGTCGATTTGATAACCCAACACACGTGTTGCATCTCTAAAAACTAATACCTCACCACTTTTTCCAAACACCCTGATTTTAGGAAATTCACTTTCACATGGACAAGTCTCTTGCGAGATTTCAACAAGGTCACCCAATCGATACCGTATCAAGGGCGTTCCCATATGATACAGAGAGGTTACAATCAACTCACCAACTCCGCAGTTAATTGAGGATTTCGCCGATGAATTCTGTTCCACCGTTTCCAGAATAAATTTGTCCGAAAGCACATGCATTCCAGGCTTTCCCATGCCGCACTCAGCTCCTAACCCATCTGTTTCTTC
>JAUPLE010000467.1 GCA_030837085.1 Acidobacteriota bacterium
CTTTTTTTCTTTATTTTTTTATTTTTGGGCAAGTTATTTTCGAATCGTATCATATCGATGTTGCGTTTTTCAATATTGATAACGTGAAAAAGATTCAAGAATTCCTGGATAAGAGATGAAGCGGGGGAAAAGGAAACGCCGGTTAAGGGGTGATCGTTGATCGTGTCGTTTCTTTGAGAATAAAGAATAAAGCACGAAATTGCGACACTTGAAATTCGAAATTCGAAATCGCGGTGTTCCAAACAAATCCCAATGGGAGGGATGGAGGTAAAGTTGACAATATTGCATATAGCAAGTATAATAAGTATATCCTTAATATAAGGAGGTATGCTTATGATTGCGCAAAGAGTTGCTATAATGGTATCGCCTACTTTTCTTGAATGCCTGGACAAATGGGCAAAAAAAAAAGGAAGGTCAAGAAGTCGATTTATCGAAGAAGAAATGTCTATTAGATTGAAAAATTTTGAAGATAGTGAGATCACCCGGCTGTACGACGAATTGCATTCAGACTCCAAAATCGCGGCCCAGGACAAAGAACTGGCCGAGGAAATGCTTAATATGAGTGCAAATTTGGATAATCTTGAGGAGAAATGGTAATTACCCAGGGGGATGTATTTTGGGCCCGGCTTTCAAACCTGGCCACAGGTTCCGAACCTGAGAACAAAAGGCCGGTAGTTGTAGTGCAAAGAGATTCCATTAATCGAAGTAAATTCAATACCGTTGTGGTTGTACCCTTAACCAGACAGACAAAGCATGTCAATGTGCCGGGAAATGTACTGCTCCTGAAAGGTGATGCAAATCTTCCCAGGCAAAGCCTGGCAAGAACGACTCATATTATGGTGATCGATAAAAGTCGCTTAATAGAAAAAATCGGTACACTCTCTCAAAGTAAAACAAAGGAAATCATCTCCAATATTATGTGGATATTAGGGGAAGAAGGGAATTCGACTGCGGTCGGCTTTCGAATTTAACCCGTATAGGGATGATCTTCTCCATAGAATACTATCCTTCTTAACCGAAAGAAATTAGATGATTATCTCAATGCCTGGCGCCAGTATTCCGAGGAAGCTTATCAGGAACAAAAGCGCCATCCTTCAACAACAAAAAAACGCCTTCTCCACCTGAAATCAATCAGATCAGCGCAGCCGATGGCATTAGCCCAATGACGGGATAGGCGAAATTTCTTCCCCCCATTGTTTAAGTAGCTCGTAATTTTACGTGTCGTAATTTTACAAGTTGAGCAAAATAGAGGCCACGGACGAAAACGGACGAACACGGACAAAAGGGAAGGTGAGAGGTTTAGAGGGTAAGAAGGTATGAAAAACAAGCAAAAACGGAAAAGTGGGGGAAAACAATCCGGAACGGAAAACAGGACAACCCGATATACCTCATTGAGAAACACTGTGTCGGCCGATACCGATAACAACACTGGTTATTTTTTTATCCCTTTTATAGCGATACTCACACTTACATTCAGCGCCAACCGACGTTTTCGTGTCAAAAACAACCAGGAAACCCTCATTATACGACTCGGACGCAAGATAGCTTTCAACAACTTGATCTATGCCGCTTTCAAGAGTATCTGCAAGGATATTGTGGTTTACTTTCGTCTCGATAATATATTTTTGCCCATGGAAATTCAATATTATATCCATTCTCCCTAACCCACTGGGAACTTCATAGCGGAGTTCTCCCTCTCCACTTTTCACAAATTGGTAAAGCCACACGGTAAGAAGAAATTGCCCGGTTTTTTCATAAGGTTTCTTTTTTTGATAAAAGGCCCTCACTCCAACCTGGGTTATATATTTCGCAAAATCCAGTAAAATATTTTCCATATCCAGGCGACCACCAGGTAGAATATATGCCCGGGAGTAAATAGTTCCAGGTACGCTCAAGGCATCGAAAAAAGCCTCGGTAAACCTCTTTTTGTAAATATTATTGGCCACTACCGCTTTTGTGTCTTTTTTCTTTATTAACCCATATTGTTCTAACCAGCCTTGATCTTTATTATCAGGGATATATTTCACATTATCGAATACAATCTCGACAAAAGTCTCTTTGTACATCCTGGCCTTCTCGTAAAGATTGTCGAAATGGGCATTTTTTTCTAAGAGGAGCATCCGGGTAGCTTTTTCCACATCGGTTCCAGCGATAGGTTCACCCGTTTCCGGTTTGACATCGATAGTCAGGATGGTTGCCAGACGGTTCACAAGCCAGGGCTGCCCGGAAGTCTCTTCATAAACTTTTTTTACCGCTTCTTCGGAAAAAGGTTGGTTGGTTTCTTCCGTGTATTGGGCATAAAGATCACGTATATTTTTTAAAGAAAACGGGGGCAGCGCCACCTCGTCGGCAATATTAAAGGGCGATACCCCGCCCACCACGAGTTTGGTTATATTTCGAATACCAATCAATCCCACCGAATAAAGCGCTTTTTGCCCGGCATCTTTATATTTTTGATACAAATCCCGTAAAGCGGAAAGAAAATTCTCTAATTCCTTTAATGGAATGCCGTCAAACTCATCGATAAAGATAACGATTTTTTTGAATTGTAAAAGCTGGTTTAATTCTTCAAAAAGCATGCTGAATGACATATGATCGATAAGATGATGGCGATTTAAAAATTGATATACAGTCTCGGCTTTTTCGCAGTTTATCTCTTTTAACCTGGTAATCAATTGACTGTAGATTTCGGTTTCCATGGCGGCGTAAAAGCGCGTTTTATCTAAGTCTTTATATTTCTGGAAGCTTAATATAATGGCGGCATAGGTCGGATCGCGGTGCAATTGACGGCATGTTTCTTTCAGGAAGGTTGTTTTGCCGCTCTGCCTGGGAGCAAAGATGGAAAAATACCGGCCCAGGTCAACCATGGTTTTAATATCCTGTTTTTTAGAATTGGTAACGTTTTCCAATTGTATAAAGTACGCCGCTTCCGGGTTTACGGTCCCGGAATCCTCAAAGAAACGTTTGGGTTTCCTGTATGACATCGTATTTAAATCAACCGATTTTTCGTTCATACGTTAATCTTATTGCACAGGTTAAGATTTGTCAATACCAGGCATGAAAATAGCCACCAAGGCGCGCAGGTTCGAAGGCACAAAGGCTCACCAGGATTCATCAAACCCGAAATATGAAGCGCTTGTCCCGGGCTATTTCTCCCCGAGTTCTTTTTCCAGGGTATCGATGGCCTCTTTTAAATGCAATTTCAATGCCGCTTCATCATCCTTTGACCCGGTTTCGGGAATCGCAATAGGCTTTCCATAAGCATAGGTAATAACGCCGAAAGGCAGCGGTATCTTGAACCTGTCCCAGGACTTTTCAAGAATCTTAACTCTATCGGCATGCCAGGCAATGGGCACGACCACTGAACCGCTCTTTTGGGCCAATCGGATGACCCCGTCTTTTATTTCCCGCGCCGGCCCTTTGGGACCGTCCG
>JAUPLE010000468.1 GCA_030837085.1 Acidobacteriota bacterium
AAAAGCCTGGAAATTTTGTTTCTTGATGGCCTGGACGATGTAGAGGAGGCTGTAAAATCCTTGATATTGTATTTCTCTTTCATCATCAGAGGGGGTTGCCTGCGTTCCTATCGTCGCCTGGCTTATGGGGATGTTGGAGATTGTCCAGGTATGAACGATCTTGCGGAGGGGCTGGTTATCCTGGTGCAGCGTTTGAAATAATGCGTGATAATCTCCAGGCCTGGAAGGGTTAACTGTAAATTCACCGCCCCCTGAATCTGAAAATTCAGCGCCGCTCCTTACAACGATAATATCGTAACCTTGCTGCAAAAATTTTTCTTTCAACCGAATACAAAAATCATTTTCACTGTCCAACAACAAGAGGACTTTCCCTTCTTTTTCCTCCATCTCATTGTCATTCAACCGGACAAGGGAAGGTTTCCAGGAAGGGATGTAAAACCAGTCTGATACGTCGCTTTTTCTACCAGGCGTGGATATCCGCTGCATTCCTTCCCGGATTATAGCGGCGGGATTTCCTTCTATCCAGTACCGCTGTCTCTGGAATGGATAGGTTGGTAAGTGTAAGCGATATCTTTTCTCTTCTCCGTAATAGGCGCGCCAATCGACGGGTAATCCATATAACCATATTTGCCCGATTTTCGTTGTTAAATAGTATCTATCGCCGATCTCTTCATTGGGGTGTCTCACCAGGTTGACCGAGGCATGCTCCGGCAGTTTGCCCGGGTGCTGCTTGATAAAGGTAGTTAATGTACGCCCCGGCCCGACCTCTATAAAGAGAGAATTCTTTTCTTTCAAAAGTTCTGTCAGGCCATCGTTAAAACGGACGGCTCCACGTAAATGCCGAGCCCAATAGGCCGGGTCCACGGCGTCCCGGTTACTGATCCATTGGCCGGTGATATTGGAAATAAAGGGGATACCGGGTTGATTTCGTTGCACCTGGGCCACTTTCATTTCAAAGGTTTTTAAGATGGGGTCCATCATGGAGGAGTGATAGGCGTGGGAGGTATGGAGTTTCCGGAATTGGCGCCCTTTTTCTTCCAGTTGGCGGGCAAAGGCGTCCACGGCGTTGTGGGGTCCGGAGACCACGCATTGGTTCGGACCATTGACGGCAGCCAATGCTAATTCTTCAGTAGAGGTTAATAACGGCATCAACTCCTGCTCGGAAAGAGAAACGGATAACATGTTGCCTTCGGGCATTTGCTGCATTAATTTTCCTCGCCAGGCCACCACGGTTAAGGCATCAGCTAATGAAAACACACCGGCCAGGCAGGCGGCGGTGTATTCCCCGATACTGTGTCCGATCATGGCGTAAGGTTTGATGCTCCAGGCCATTAACAACTTAGCCAGGGCGTATTCGATGATAAATAAGACCGGCTGGGTAATTTCGGTCTGATCAATGCTAAAGGTCTTATTGGACCCATTGGCGCTATTATCCAATAAAGACGGATATAGTATCTTTTTAAAATCATGCCCGGTAATGGGCTTGAGGATTTCGAAACAATGGTCTATTTCTCGCTGGAATAAGGGTTCTTTTTCATACAAACCCCGGGCCATGTCAATGTATTGGCTGCCCTGTCCGGGGAACATAAACACGGCACGTTTTGCTTCTTTGGTGTAGTGGATTTGAGGGTGTTGTCCTCGCCCTCCCCCTGGTGTCAATGATGATTGAAGAATAGACACGGCTTCCGGTGTATCTTTACAAACCAGCATTTTGCGGTGTTCAAAAGCTTTCCTGCCTACTTTCAAGGTATAAGCGATATCTGCCAAAGAAGCGCCGGAACCGGGATTTTCGGTTAAATAATTGGCCAGGTTGTCAGTCATTTTGTCAAGGGCGTCTCCTGTCCGGGCAGACAATAAAATCAATTGGAGGTCTTTTTCGTCAAATTCTTCGCGTTCTTCGCGTCCTTTGCGTCCTTTGCGTCCTTTGCTCTTAAAGGTTGTCCCGCCGGAACCTTCGCGGCTCCCCTCGATACCGGGCCATGCCTCCAGCACCACATGGGCATTACCACCGCCGACGCCGAAGGAACTGACACCGGCCCGTAAGGGATATCCATTGCTTTTCCACTCTCGCAATTGTGTATTAACAAAAAACGGGCTATTTTCGAAATCAATTTTTGGATTGGGCTTTTCGTAATGCAAGCTGGGGGGAATCTGGCGGTGTTTCAACATCAGTACTACTTTTATCAAGCCGGCGATTCCAGCGGCGGTATCCAGGTGGCCGATATTGGTTTTGACCGAACCGATGGCGCAATATTGTTTTTTATCTGTATGAAACGCTGTTTCTAATGCTTCAATTTCGATGGGATCGCCGATTTCGGTCGCTGTGCCATGGGTTTCGATATAAGTAATCGATCCCGGTTCTATTTCTGCCATAGACAGGGCATCCTGGGTAACTCTAACCTGCCCAGGCACGGCAGGCGCGGTAAAACTACTTTTATTTATCCCGTCATTATTAAGGGCAAAGCCCTTTATCACTGCATAAATGCTGTCGCCATCAGCAATGGCGCTGTCCAGCCGTTTTAATAAAACGGCAGCCGCACCGTTGGAAAAAACAGTTCCTCCAGCCTTTGCATCAAAGGCGCGAACATATCCGTCCGGCGAATTAATCATTCCTTCACTATAAATATACCCTCCGGCGTTGGTATATTCGGACGGCACAGATACGCCCCCGGCCAGGGCGGCGTCGCACTGGCCGGTCAGCAGCCCCCGGCAGGCCAGGTCTACCGCCGTTAATCCTGTGGAACAAGCGGTAAATAAGGTCACTGACGGCCCGCTTAAATCCAATTTATGGGAGATGCGGCTGCTTAAAAAATCCTTATCGCTCAAAATATCCGCGGTAAATTGTCCCAGGGCATCTCCTTTCCGGGAAAGGACTGTTAATACTTCCCAGGAACGGCTGGCCGTGGCTCCTGCATAGACCCCGATTGTCCCATTGTAAAAGGAAGGGTTGCACCCTGCATCTTCCAGGGTTTCCCAGCAGATTTCAGAAAAGATTCGCACCTGGGGGTCCAATACCTCTGCTTCGATAGGAGAATACCCAAAAAAGAAAGCATCAAAATATTCGGCATTTTCAATAATCCCTTTGGCTCTTACATAATTGGGCTTTTTAATCATTTCAGGATCGATGCCGCTTTTTTGTAACAATTCCTCTTCTGTAAAAAATCGGATGGAATGAACGCCATTTTTTAGATTTTCCCAGAATTCAT
>JAUPLE010000469.1 GCA_030837085.1 Acidobacteriota bacterium
ACCTCGCCCGATGGCTTTCGAGTGGCAACATCGAGTTCCTCGGCCGGATCGACCAACAGGTAAAAATCCGGGGATACCGCATCGAATTGGAAGAAATCCGGCGCCGGCTGGTCGAACATCCTAACGTAAAAAATGCGGCGGTCATTGACAGGCAAGTCGATAATAGGGAAAACTATCTTTGCGCGTATATGGCGCTCCTTTCTAAAGAACCCGGCGTCGACGAAATCAAACAGTATTTATCCGCTTGTTTACCTTCCTATATGGTTCCCACTCGGTTTGTCGAGGTTGAGAGCATTCCCTTGACCCCCGGGGGGAAAATCGACCGGAAAGCATTGTTGAGTTACAGTGATATCACCGGGGATTTGTCGGCCGGGGACAGCGCCCCGGGCACTCCCATTGAAAAGCAAGTGGCGGACGCGTGGAAAGAAGTGCTGCAATTGGAGAACATCGGGGTGAATCAAAACTTTTTCGAAATCGGCGGCAATTCGATTTCTATCTTAAAAGTCCAGGGAAAATTAAAGAAAATCCTGGACAAAGACATACCCATCGTAAAGCTGTTTAAATACCCCACCATTCATGACCTGGCCCGGTATCTCGAAGAAGAATCCGGCGGCGCGAGCGAAGAATTGAAATTGGCCGGGGAGATTGTGCGCGGCAAAGAGTTGTTAAGGGAAAAGTTTTCCCAGGGAGGCGGCGGCGGTGGGGACAGCGAAGGTGGTCGGTTGGATATTGCCGTAGTGGGCATGGCCGGGGTGTTTCCCGGCGCGGCCAATGTCCGGCAATACTGGGAGAATTTGAAAAACGGCGTGGAATCCATTCCCTTTTTTACCGACGAGGAATTGCTGGCCGCCGGCGTTTCTCCCCAGCTTTTACAGGACCCCAATTTTGTAAGGGCCGGTACTTTTTTTGAGGGAGTTGAGTATTTTGACGCCTCGTTTTTTAGTTATACCCCCCGGGAGGCCGCTATCATGGACCCGCAGATACGTGTTTTTCACCAGTGCGCCTGGCATGCCCTGGAAGACGCCGGGTATGATCCGTATTCTTACAGTCGGCGCATCGGTCTTTACGCCGGCTCGTCCCCCAATCTCAATTGGGAAATATTAGCCCTCTGTTCCGGGCTGGGGGCCGGTTTCGGCGCCAGCGCCGATTGGTTCCAGGTCGGGCAGTTATCGGATAAAGATTTCCTTTGTTCGCGGGTTTCTTACCGGTTAAATTTAAAAGGACCCAGTTTCAATATCCAGACGGCCTGTTCCACGTCGTTGGTGGCTGTGCACCTGGCAGTACAAGGGCTGCTGGACGGCGACTGCGAAATGGCATTGGCCGGCGGAGTGACGATATCTTATCCAGCCCAAAAAGGGTACCTGTACCAGCCCGGTCTGGTTCAATCTCCTGACGGCCACTGCCGGGCCTTTGATGTTATGGCCAATGGGACCGTGGCCGGGAACGGCGCCGCGGTGGTGGTGTTAAAACGGTTTGAAGAAGCCCATAGGGATAACGACTATATCCATGGGGTCATCAAAGGCGCGGCCATTAATAATGATGGGTTCCGTAAAGTCAGTTACAGTGCGCCGAGCGTTGAAGGGCAGGCCGAAGTGATCCGGGCCGCCCAGGTCATGGCCGGCGTCCACCCTGAAACCATCAGCTACATCGAAGCCCATGGAACCGGCACGGAACTGGGCGATCCCGTGGAAATAGAAGCATTGAAACTAGCATTTAATACCCGCAAAAGACATTTCTGCGGCATCGGTTCGGTCAAGACCAATATCGGCCACCTGGATACGGCTGCCGGCGCCGCCGGTTTGATTAAGACTATCCTGGCCCTGGAACACCGTTTAATTCCCCCCAGTCTTCATTTCAACAGCCCCAATCCAAAACTGGACCTCGAGCATTCTCCCTTTTATGTGGTATCCCAATTGACCCCCTGGTCAACCGTGGACAATCAACCGCGGCGGGCCGGGGTCAGTTCCCTGGGCATCGGCGGCACCAACGCCCATGTGGTTGTCGAAGAAGCGCCCCCCGGAAGTAATATTAAGCCGCGCCCAGGCAATGGTAAACACCGGTTAATCCTGTTATCCGCTCGAACCCTGACCGGCCTGGACCAGGCCACCCGGGACCTGGTGAAGTACCTGGAAAATAACTCCCACATTGATTTCACCAATATGGCTTACACTTTGCAGGCGGGCCGCCGCGCCTTCGAGTACCGCAAGATGACCGTGTGTCCCGGTATAGCCACAACCGTGGAAAACCTTTCATCCAATGAGTCGGGCAAAGCCCTTGCCGCTTTTTGTCCCGGCGTTTTCCCGGGAAAAATCATATTCCTGTTCCCGGGCCAGGGTTCCCAGTATGTCAATATGGGCCTGGGCCTGTATAAAATCCAACCGGTATTCCGCGACGAGATGGACCGCTGTTTTAAAATCCTCAACCCATTGGCAGACTACGATGTCAAACAGATACTCTATCCCTCTCTTGAAGATTATAGGTCTGATAGGACCAATAGGACCGATAGGACCAATATTATCGATCAAACCCGGATCGCCCAGCCGCTGCTTTTTTCGATCCAGTATGCATTGAGTAAATTACTCCTCCATTGGGGGATAATCCCGGATGCCATGATGGGGCACAGCATCGGCGAATATACGGCCGCGCACCTGGCCGGTGTGTTTTCCCTTGAAGATGCGTTAAAACTGGTGGCGGCCCGGGGACGATTGATGCAAGGTCTGCCCCCCGGGGCCATGCTGGGCGTCCCCTTGTCCCAGGAAGAGTTGGCCCCCTTGCTCTTAATGGAAGAATACCGGGATATCTCTATCGGGGCGGTTAACAATACATCCCGGTGCGTGGTTTCCGGGCCGTCTGGGGCCGTTAACGCCTTTGAGAGTTATTTAAAGGAAAAGGGCCGCGATACGCGGCGCATTCATACCTCCCATGCGTTTCATTCAATGATGATGGACCCCATATTAAAGGAATTTGAAGGAGAAGTAAAACGTATTACCCTAACTAATCCAACGATTCCCTATATATCCAATTTATCCGGCGACTGGATCAAGGAAGGGGAAGTGATGACCCCATCTTATTGGTCCCGGCATTTGCGGGGTACAGTAAGGTTTTCCCGGGGCCTGGAAAGATTAATGAAAGAAGATAACGTAATTTTTATCGAAGTGGGGCCGGGCCGGGCATTGAGTACCATGGTAAACCGGCATGAGGCAAAGAAGACCGGACACGCCGGCGTCACGCTGATGCGCCATCCCGGGGAAGATATCCCGGACGACCTCTTTTTATTAAACGGCGTCGGTCAATTGTGGCTCTACGGCGTCGATATCCATTGGCCCAATTTATATACCGAAGAAAAAATAAGCCGTATTTCCCTGCCCGGTTACCCGTTTGAAAAAAAGCGTTTCTGGTTGGATGAGAGCCTGTTCGTAAAAGCCGTCAATATGTTGACGGGTTTTAATGTTACCCCAGCGGCGCAAGCATGGGTTCCCGGCGCCGCCAACGAATGTGCAGCCCCAGGTGAAACCGGCCCTTCACCCGGTCTCCTACTCCAGGAGTTCGAGCCGCCCCGGAATGAATTCGAGAAAAAAATCGCCCTCATCTGGCAAGAAGTCCTGGGCTTTGAGCAGGTCGGCATTTATCACAATTTTTTCGATTTGAACGGGGACTCGTTAAGCGCCACACAGGTGATCTCCCGGGTCAGGGATACCTTCCAGGTGGAGGTCCCGTTAAAGGATTTTTTCGCCGAAGCTACCGTAGCCCAATTAGGCCAAAAGGTAAAGACATTATTAGTGGAAAGAATAAAAAACCTCTCTCCCGAAGAAAAAAAGAAAATGGCCGGGGGGTAGTAACATCATTTAATTTAAATCAAGGAGATTGACATATGACGCCGCAAAATAACACATTTCATGACGACCCGGAGCTTTCGGGAGAAGAGAGCGCCATATTGGAAAGGATATTAAAAGGCGAATTAGGCTTTAATATGGAACAAGACAAAATTCGTCCCCGCGATGTTTTTTCTCCTATCCCGCAGTCGTTTTCCCAGCGGCGGTTATGGATATTGGACCGGTTGGTTCCCGGCAGCGCCTTTTATAATTTACCCTCAGCCCTCCGTTTAAAGGGCCCATTGGACGCCGGCGTATTGGAACGCAGCCTTAATGAAGTAATACGACGCCATGAGTCTTTGCGCACAGTGTTTTCTATGGTAGACGAAGAACCTGTGCAAGTGATCCTCCCGGAATTAAAATTAATCATAAATCCCATCGATTTGGGGGCGTTATCCCCCGCGGAACAGGAAGCGGAAGTATCGCGGCGGTTGGAAGAAGAGGCGCGGAATCCTTTCGATCTCAAGGAGGGCCCGCTGGTGCGACTGATTTTACTGCGCCTGGGCCCGCGGGATCATGTGCTGCTGCAAAACATGCACCATATTATTTCCGATTCCTGGTCCATGGATTTATTTATTAAAGAGTTATCGATACTTCACGCCGCATTCTCCAGGGGAGGTGTTTCGCCGCTGCCTCCACCGGGTCTTCAATACGGCGATTATGCCGTGTGGCAGCGGCAGCGCCTGGAAGGGGAAACGCTGGAAAAACAACTGTCCTATTGGCGGGAATTGCTGGCCGGCGACTTACCCATCCTGGAACTGCCCACTGACCGGCAGCGACCGGCCGTGTCCACTTACCTGGGCGGGGTCCAGTTCTTTGAAATCCCCGAACCCCTGACCGCCAAACTCCTGGAATTGAACCGCGGAGAAAATTGCAGCCTGTTTATGAGCTTACTGGCCGCTTTTAATGTCCTCCTTTGCCGCTATTCCGGCCAGGAAGATATCCTGGTGGGTTCTCCCATTGCCAATCGCAACCGGGCCGAACTGGAAGGAATTATCGGTTTTTTTGCCAACACCCTGGTCTATCGGACGGACCTGTCCGGGAATCCAACCTTTCGCGGTTTGCTGTCCCAGGTCCGCGACATGACAACCCGCGCTTACGATAACCAGGATATTCCCTTTGAGAAATTGGTGGAAGAACTTCAACCCCAACGGTTCATGAGTCATAACCCGTTGTTCCAGGTAATGTTCGTACTGCAAAACACACCCCGGCAAACCGTCAATGCCAGCAGCCTGGACATTCAAAATTTCGCCACCCACTCCGGGACCTCCAAATTCGACCTATGGATGTCCGTAACACAATTACCCGGAATCCTGTCCGTCGCCTTTGAGTACAGTTACGATATTTTTATAGATAGAACCATTATCCGGCTTTTCAGTCATTTCCAGGCGCTGCTGCAAGCCATTACCCAGGACCCTGCTTGCCGTATCCACCTGCTGGAAATCCTTCCCGAAGAAGAAAAGAGAAAACTGCTATTCGATTTTAACAACACGGACGCGGATTACCCCCGCGGCAAAACCCTCCATGAATTATTTGAAGAACAGGTGGAAAAATCGTCGGACCGCATTGCTGCCTCCGGCGGCCAGGGGGCTTTTTTGAAAAATCGCCCCCTGGACCCCCAAAAAACTTTTGTTTATTTAACTTATCATCAATTAAACGAGCAATCCGACCGATTGGCTGGGTTGTTAATCGAAAAAGGCGTCCTGCCGGACACTATTGTGGCTGTCCTGCTGGAACGTTCCATCGAGATGGTATTAGCG
>JAUPLE010000470.1 GCA_030837085.1 Acidobacteriota bacterium
AACTTGTTAGCAAGGTTGCGGAACTCTTCCCAAAGGTTGCTTGATTTATCATGTAGGGGCTTGATTTATCATGTAGGGGCTTGATTTATCAAGCCCTTCACATTTTTGGGTTTGATGAATCAAACCTCTTGGTGTACCTTGGCGCCTTGTACCGGCGTGCCTTGGTGGCTATTTTCATATCAGCAATACCCATGCCATTTAGCCGATTTTCCCCCTTTCCACGTATTTTGATCTGATTTTTATATTGGTGAGCTCTCCGTTATATTTTGTCGATACATTTTGAGCTGAAATTTACATCATTTTGAGCTCTCAGTGATACCCCCCCTTCATATATCCAGGTTATTATATAGGCGTATCATTTGACGGAGCCTACGCGCCTACGCGCCTACGAGAGGAAATCAAATGATCGTAAATCTTGCGCGAGGGCTTAAGTGTTTAAGTGTGTATGGTTTAGTGGTTCGGATGGGTTTTGAAAGTACAACCCGGGAAAACTTTTGAGAATTATAAAAAAATCTGTTAAGGAGAAAAAGACTATGAGAACAAAAAAATTTTTGTTAGTTGCGTTTTTTGTGATGGTAATGTTAGCAATGGCTGCGTATACCGAGGATAATCCCAGGAAAATATCACTCCCAGGTACAAGTGTGTCTCAGCAAGCAACCCAAGGCATTCCCGCACCTTGCCCGAAATTCCTGGAAAAACTGCCTAAGGCAGGTGAGCAATATTATCCTAAACAGCCCATTACCAAATATCTCAAGAAAATTATCGACGACAATCACTATGTTCCTGCTTTCGAAAGCGCCATCAATAGAGTGAGCAACCAGAACATCCCTGAGTTAGATATGATAGCAACTCTAGACCAATTCTATTTTTATCTCGATGAGCTGGTGAAATGGAAACCAGAATTAAGAATCTGGGTGTGGAAAAATAATATTCTACATGAACGTACCGATTATTTAAGAATCACACAGTTCTATTACTATTTCAACCAGCCGGAGCTGGAGGCATTGCAAAACCCGATAGAGCCAAATAAGGAAGAAAAACTTACGCCGATTTCAAGCTGGTTGCGTGACTTTGCTGTAGCGTGGGGGGCTTTCCTGGATACGCCTGAGTCAAAAGGCTGCATAGAAAGTTATAGATATGCCCCGGAGTACGCTTTGCAGGACTATGTCCATCCGGATCCGAAAGATTATAAAACCTTTAACGAGTATTTTTCCCGCGAGTTCCGCGACATCAACGTACAGCGTCCCATTGCGCAGCCAGAAAACGATCGAGTGATCGTATTTCCCGCCGAGTCAACCTTTGTTGGGCAATGGACGATCACTACTGAAATAAAAGAACCCTATAAGGCTCTGCCATCGATCGTTGTCAAGCACGTAGAGTGGCCAATCAAAGAGCTTTTAAAAGACTCCGTATACGCTAAGGATTTCGAGGGCGGGATCCTTTGTCACAGCTTTTTGAATGTTTATGACTACCACCGGCTGCATACCCCTGTAAAAGGCAAGGTGCTGGAGGCCAAAATAATCCCCGCACAGGTCTACCTGGAAGTAACACTGGAAGAGCTGACAAATGAGCAAGAAGAGGAGGTAAACCCTAATTTGGCGCGGGCTGTCATTCCACAAAGATACCTGGATGCTAAAGACTCGACCGGTTATCAATTTGTTCAATGCCGAGGACTCCTGGTGCTGGACTCGCCCATTGGAAAAGTAGCTGTTCTCCCCATAGGCATGGCGCAGGTCTCTTCCGTCGTATTTGTGAACCCACAAAAGAATAACGAACCGATTGTGCTGACCCCCGAGGAGGAGAAACAGGACAAAACGTACCTCGCGCAGGTGGAACTGTTGAACAAAAAGATAAAAGCCGCGCTTGTGGACAAGACGATAATACTGGAAAAAGGCGCGATGTTCTCGTACTTCCAGTTCGGTGGCTCCGACTGTGTAATGGTATTTGAACGCCAGGCGAATGTCGACGTCACAGCCAAAGCAGATACGCACTATCCGATTCGCAGCCAATACGCGATTTCGAATATCAAAAAGCTACTGAGTAAATAATGATAACAAGATGTCACACAAAAAAACTAAAAAAACATTTTAGACACAAGGGGCGGGGCGTGCATCGGACATCGGCGCGCACCGCTTCCCCGCTTTGCCAATAACCAATGCCAATGATGTGTGGTTTAGCGTCTCGGATGGGTTTTGAAAGTACAGCCCGGGAAAACTTTTGATATTAACTATAAAAACAATTGGAGGAAAAAAATGAATAATCAAAAATCCATAAGGATGGAGAAGTTAGGTTGTACAACGATCATTGTCGGGAAAAAGGCAACGGTCGACGGTTCCGTTATCGTTGCCCATTCGGACGATGATGTTTCGGATACTCGCGTCATATTCGTGCCCGAAAAAGATTTTACAAAAAAACGGAACGTCTATTATGACAATGCCAGCCTTGGGCCTAATGAAAATTACAATTCCACGGATATCCGGCGTTATATCGGTGAAGACAGGGGACCAGGTTATAAAAAAATAGATGGCGAACCGTATAAGGAAAGTACGCGATTGGGTGAAATAAACCTGGATTTCCTGGCGACATTAAAGATCAAACTGGATGACAACAAAACCTATTCCTATTTCGATTCAGGCTATGGCATTATGAATGAACATGGTTTAATGATCGGCGAATGTACCTGCGGCGCAAAAGTTCAACCGGACCCGGAGCCAGGCAAAAGAATCTTTTACGCCGCCGAACTTTCCCGGGTAGCCCTGGAAACATGCAAAACAGCCATCGACGCCATCAAGGTAATGGCCTATCTCATCAAGGAATACGGCCTTTACGGCACGGGCGAAACATTATTGATCGGCGACGCCGACGAAGCCTGGGTAATGGAAATGTGCGGCTTTGACCTGACGAAAAAAGAAAATGATGGTGTCGTAAATGGTGATGTAATAGAAAATGGCATTTGGGTTGCGCAGTGCGTTCCGGATGATCATTTCTTTGTGGCCGCCAATGAATTCCGCATCCGGGATATTTATCAGAATAATGATGATCAGAAGAAAGGTAATCCCCAGGAACTCTATTTTGAATCCATCGACCCCCAAAAAAAAGATACTGCCATAATTCGTTACTCCGCCAACCTCTTCGCTGTATGCGAGGCCATGGGATGGAAGAAAGACAAGGCATCCAAACAACTGGATTGGTTACCCACGGTAAGTCACGGCGAATACAGTCATCCCTATTATTCTTTAAGACGGGTATGGCGGGCATTTTCTAAGGTAAATCCATTATTGCACCTGTCGCCGAAAGCGAAAGACGGTTATACGCGGCAGTACCCTTTCTCGATCCCGTTGCCCACAATCCCGTTGCCCACAGACCCAACGGATTCCCAATCGAATGAATCCGTAAAAAAGCTGGGTATAGCGGATATAGCGGCCATATATCGTGATCAATACGAGGGCACCGAATTCGATTTAACGGTAGGTGCGGCCGCCGGCCCTTTCAGGAACCCGGTCCGTTACGATGTGAACCCGGACCAGGGAGATACGTTTAATTTAAACTCCTACAAACCGGAGGGCGCCTGGGAACGGCCTATCTCCATTTATCGCTGCGGCACGCTGTGGATAAACCAGGCGAAGAAAATAAATGGCGAAACCGTGGGCATATCCTGGATAGGATTGGATCGCCCGATGGCTAATTGCTTAATGCCCTTCTATTGCAAAATGAAAAACTTACCTGACCTTATCCAGACAATGAATTTACTTGAATTCGAGTTTAAGGGAAAGAGCGCCTGGTGGGCATTTAACTTCGTTGCCAATTATGTCAACCTCAATTATTCCTATATGATGAAAGAACTTTCAGCTTTACAATCGAACCTGGAGTCCATAGCCTTCGGGAAAATAAACGACGTGCTTACGAATGGGAATACTGCGGGTTTGATAGACTTTTGTAATAAAAATTCAGAGGGAGTTGTCGATGCCTGGTGGAAACTGGCGACGCAATTAATCGTCAAATATAATGACGGCTGCCTTACCACCGGACCGAACAATGTCATGGAGATAATCGATTACCCGAAGCATTGGTTGAAGATCGCCGGCTTCTATGATGGCCCAACAAAATATTAAGCAAAACGGAAAACATGTGTGGTTTAGCGCAGCGGATGGGTTTTGAAAGTTTTACCCGGGAAAAACTTTTACAATAGAAATATTTAATAAGGAGAAAACCATGAAAATGAAAAAAAGTTTCTTTGTAGTGTTTGGGGTGTTATGTATGTTGGTTTTAACCATGGGGAACTTTAAAGGCTTTTGCGCTGACGACGAAGCGAAACAAACCCCGGTGAAAAAAACATGGGAATTCGGTACCAGGTTCTCAACCGCCCCGGAAGTGTATCAAAAATTTTATAACGATATTGAAAAAAGGATAATAGAAAAAAAAAATAAACGTGAAGCCTGGCACAAGGTGATTATAGATTTCAAACACTTAATCGACACCGACCCCATCGTGCGAATGTACATCACTAAAATGATCGAGCAGAGCCACAGTGTGGATTCGGAAAGGAAGCCCTATTTAAAAGATATCGATGATATGTTGAATAAGATCGATGGGGTTTTAACAACGGCGCCTATATATGAGGACAGCGGTCTGGTGGGTTTCCCCATAAACGCCATCCTCATCGATACCATGGCAACCCCCGCAGGGTACGCCGCCTTTCGCAATGAAAAGATAAATGACATGTTCAAAAAGATTATTGAAGCATGGGCCGATTACCTAAAGGATATTACAAAAAACTCGAAGGAGGTAATAAAAACTTCCTGGAATTGTCCGGAAGCAAAAAACAAACTGAACATGGACCAATATATAAAATACAACCCTAATGATCCCTACTGGGGGTACGTCTCCTGGAATGATTTCTTTATCAGGAAATTAAAGCCAGGACCGGCTGGATGCCATCCCATCGCGGATCCCAAAAACAATAAAGTCATTGTCAGCGCTTGCGATTCAGGAGTTTTTCAAATCCAGAGAGAAGTGAAAAAATCCGACCGGTTCTGGATAAAATCCCAGCTCTACTCCCTGGCTGACATGTTTGGCAAAGAAGGCCAACAGTACGTCGATTACTTTGTAGGTGGGGACGTTTACCAGGCTTTCTTATGTGCATATGATTATCACCGCTGGAACAGCCCCGTAACGGGAACAGTTACAGCGAAATATAACATACCGGGCACATATTTCTCGCAAGCGGAAGCTGTGGGTGTAGACCCCAGCGGTCCGGATTTATCGCAAGGCTACATTGCTCATACAGCGGCCCGGGCCATGATAATCATCGATACCAAGGATAATAAAATCGGATATGTGGCCGTAATGCCCGTCGGTATGGCAGAGGTATCCTCATGCGAGATTACCGTAGGTGTAGGAAAAAATGTTAATAAGGCGATGAATTAGGCTATTTCCAGTACGGCGGCTCGACATACTGCCTTATATTCAAAAAAGGCGCCATTAAAGAATTCACCGTTAATAAAGATAAGAAAGTTAAGATGGGCGCGCAAATTGCCCTCGCCAATTGACGGGAGTGGAGAATCCGGGCAGCGGGGGATCGGGGAGGCGAAAATCCTCCCCCGTATTCTCCCCTGCATAAGTAAGACTATATTTATCGATAAGGAGAATAAAATGAACGATGAAAAATCCAACGATAATTTCAGATTCCCGGCTGAATTTGCAGATCACGAAGCGATCTGGCTCGGCTGGCCGGTCTATGAAAACATGAAAGGAATATCTTCTATACCTGTCTTTTTAGAGATAATCAGGGTATTGGTTAATCTTAAACCTAAACCTGGAGGCGCTAAGCCCCTTAGAGTCAACATCGCTGCGCAGAGCGAGGGCGAAGGACAAAAAGCAGAGATCGAAAAAAGGATCAAGGAAGCATCAATTCCAACTGACCAGATTACAATTTATACTATACCGCACGATGATATCTGGTTCAGGGATACAGGTCCGATTTTTTTATGCGACGGACAGGGCAAAATGGTGGTGCAGAAATTTGGATTTAACGGCTGGGGATATGAGGCAGAGGATTCTCCACTGATTGCCAGGGACCGGAAAGTTCCCGACCTGATCGCCCAACAACTCGGCCTTCAGTTAAAAGACCCGAAACCAACACTTATAAGCGAAGGGGGCGACCGGGAGTTTAACGGCAAAGGGACAATGATCGCGGTTGAAACCGTAGAACGCCAACGCAATCCGAATAAGAGTAGGGAAGAGATCGAGACAGAATTTAATAAAATATTCAACTTAAAAAAAGTGATCTGGCTGAAAAAAGGATTATACGAAGACGATCATGTATTTGATGGCCCCCTGCCGGGACCCGACGGGAGAAAAGATATCCTGACCTGCATGACCACAGGAGGTCACATCGATGAATTTTGCCGCTTTGTAGATGCCAATACGGTACTGTTAGCTGAAGTCACAAAAGAAGAGGCCGAAACGAACCCGGTTGCAAAGGTCAACCGTGAACGCATGGAGGAAAATGTCAGGATCCTTACAAATGCTCGCGACCAGGATGGCAACCCCTTTAATATTAAGAGAAT
>JAUPLE010000471.1 GCA_030837085.1 Acidobacteriota bacterium
GATGCCGGTACTACGAAATATTCCCTGGCCGATTATTTGCGTCTAAACCCCACCTCCCTCGACCTGGAACCGACTGAAGAAAAAATCGTGCGCTTTACCGTAAACATGCCCCAGGATATAGACGGTGAATTCCAGGGAATTTTGTTTTTTCAAACACTTCCCAGGGGTTACAAAACCCCGGCCACAGGAAAACAGATCATGGTGTCTACCCGGATCGGCGCCGGTATCTATGCCGCTGCAAAGCATACCGTTAATTTTTCTTCCGAAATTTCGGGCCTCTTCTTCAAACAGACTCAGAAACAGTCGCCGGATAATTCTTCTTTTCATTATGCCCTGCTCTATCATAACAACGGGAATATCCACCTGCGCCCCACCGGGAAAGTAAAAATCCTCGACGCCGCCGGAAAAGAACTGTCTTCAACGCCGGTAAACGAAAATAACTCATCGGTGTTACGGGACAGCGTACGCTTTTTTGAAGGGGACTTCAAAAATGTTCCTGCATTCCCTGACGGCAGCTACAAAATCGTGGCTGAAATCGATTATGGCAAAGAAATTCTGGAAACGGAAAAACCGGTTTACCTTTTAAACAGCGGCGGGATTGAGTCATTCGACGCCAAATTAACCGCGAAAGACAACGATGCCGCGGCGATTGTTTTTACCGCCGCCACAAAAGGGCTTCCCCAGGGAAAGGGCAATGAACCAAGGAAAAAAGTTTTCAGGATAAGATCAGCGACCGGGCAATTACAGGGAGAGTTACTGGCCAATAGTGCGGTGAAAGGGGCCCAGGGAAAATTTCCAGGAATCGTGGAATACACCGGGGAATGGCGCGGACAATTAAAACCGGGTTTATACTTCGCCGAATTCCTCGTTTCCATCAGGGAAAATGAGGTCTTGACTTCTTTTTGCTTGATCGATAACACAGGCGGCGGCGCACGGGTGGCAGGTGATTGAAATACGATTAAAACGAAACATTAACCTTACACATTGCCTTGCTTTTTTGATTATCATATTCACCCCCTTGCTGCTGGTAAGCGAGACAGGTCGATTTTCCCTGACTTACCAGAACCAGACTTTAAAAAACATCGATCAAAATAACGACTACACGACCACCCTCAACAGTATATATCTCAATTTATTGCAGGGTCTCGGAAAAGGGAGCTCTTTTAATTTTTCCATCAATTATTACTATGACAAAGGCCTCAGCCAGGTGGCTTCCTACAACCTGGGACTCCAGGCCATCCCCCTGGGAAAATTCAAAATGGACGTCGATTTCGGGACCATCTCCTATCCCCTGTCCAGTTTGCCTTATTTCGGGTCGTTTAATCCCACTGTATACCGGGGCTTGAAAGGGGGTAAAATCACCCTCAGATCGGATAAAACCGATTTAATTTTATTCGGCGGCCAACTCTACAGCGACTTCGGTTACAGTACTCAAAGTGAAAAAAGCAAGATTTACGGCGCGCGGACTATTTTCCGGCCCAGCCGCCGTTGGACCTTTGGCGCAGGGTACATGAAACTGCTGGATGTGCCTTCCGGCGATCCTTCCGCCGGCGGCAGCACGAGCGATTACGATGTGTTCAACCTGGACACTTCAATAATGACGATTAAAAACCTTTATCTCCTGGGCGACTTTCGTTATATCCTGGATCAAAGTAAAAAAAATAAAAACGGTTATGCGGTTAAAACCGGGACATACTACAACGCCGGGAATGTGTCTTTTCAAATTTTCTATAATTATATTTCCCCCGATTACCCCACCCTCGGCAATATTTTCTTCCAGGACCATAAGGGAATTACCATTGTGGGCCAATACCGGTTGGCGCCCTGGTTATCGCTGTTCGGCAGCTTAGATACCTTTAATGAACAATTGAAAAGTATCCTGGGAAAATCTCTCGGCAATTTTATGACCTACCGGTTCGGTACGACCGTTTCCCCAAAGGCCCTACCGCAATTTACCGCCAGCTATAATAAAAGCATAAAAGAGTACCCGGAAGAGAGTTCCGCGGGTTCCGGTGCGAATAAGGGGACCGATTTCGATATGATATTTCTCTCATTATCCCAAAATTCTAAACGCTTTTATTGGAATATCTACTTTAACAGGGGAACTTTTAATAACCAGGGTGAAGCCGCCTGGAATTACAGTTTGAATCGCATTTTTTTAAATTTGCGTTGGTCTTACCCAGCCGGGCATTATATCTATCTCACCGGCGACCTGAACCAAACCACCTGGCAGGCCACTGAAACGGATAATAAAAATATGAATGTCCAGTTAGGGGCCTACGTGACAATATCATCCTATTTCCAGTTCAATATCCAGGGCGACTATTCCATCGACAAATATACCACTTCGACAGACAAAAACCAGCGGCTGGGAATCGGCGGCGGCTTTATCTACCGGATAAAACCCCTGCAAATGAACTGCTCCATCAGATACCAGTATGCGAAGAATGATGTGTCTTTGCCGGGAGAAACGGCCAAATATTCGCACCAGGCTTTTATCAGTATTACCAAAGATTTCAAATGGGGGACCGACACTTCCGGGCTTGGCCTGCAAGGTACGGCCCACGCTCGCGGCACAGGAAAAATAAAAGGCAGCGTCTTCGTTGATATCAATCAAAATGACATGCAAGACCCGGGAGAAGATTCACTGGAAGACATTCCTATTCTCGTGGATAATTATCAAACAGTAAAAACCGATAAGAATGGTCATTTTGCCGTTTCCTCCATACCTGTCGGCGTCCATCAAATATCACTGGACCTCAGCAAAGTACCGGCCTCTTTCGAAGCCAACCGGGATAAAACCGAAGTGACAATCAAAAAAGGCGAGACCGGCAAAGTCTATTTAACCGTTATCCCCGTGGGTTTGGCGGCGGGACAGGTTATCCTGGACCTCAATGAAAACGGCGCGCCGGATAAAGATGAACCCCTCCTGGCCGATATCCGGGTCAACTTATTTAAAGAAGACAAATTGATTCGCTGGGAATTTACCAACTCCAAAGGAGTTTTTACGTTCGATAATCTTCGCCCCGGCACATATATTATAAAAACGGACGAGGAAAGTATTTATGAGAAGTATAACGGGATTGACAAAGCCACGGTAGAGGTAACCGTGAAACCGTGGGAAGAGAAAAAAGACCTTCTCCTGCTGCTTAGTGTCTATAAGAAGAGCAGGGTCAAGAAGGTGTTGGATTATTAATTATTAATTGTTAATGAAAGAGTAGGGGCAGACCTGCGTGTCTGCCCGTGGCTACTAAGGGGTGAACAACCCGAAAGGGGCGAACACATTGTTTCGCGTTCGCCCCTACGGTCTATTTATTATCCTTTTTCTTCCCGGATGCCGTGTTTTAACGGGATCTGGATTAAGATGATAGCGATCAATACCAGGACCGCGAAACCAATAACCAACGGGGGATCCTTGAAAATTTCAGGCATTGGAATCTCGGCGATGCGGAAGGGCGCAAAACCCAATTTCGTAAGCGCTTCTCCCGCGACAAATCCCGACGCAAGCAATATCCCAATGTTTTCAATTCTCTCTTTCTGGGCATCGGCATAGTTTCTCTTTTTAACGATCATATCCACGATACCTTTAATCATACCGCCCAGGAAGATGGCAAAAGTTGTTTCCAGGGGGAGATACATACCAACGCTCACCAGCATCGGGCTCTTAACCTGCATCATGATAAACGCCATGCCCATGAACAAACCCACGATAATCAACGGCCAGGCCATTTTGCCCTGGACGATACCCTGGGAAAGCATGGCCATTAAACCGGCTTGAGGCGCGGCCAGGTTTTTACTGCCGAAACCGCCGTCATAACCCTGCATCACACCCTGGGCTATATCCGCCTGGTTTA
>JAUPLE010000472.1 GCA_030837085.1 Acidobacteriota bacterium
AATCTCGATGGCTTTCAATTGCCGGTTATTCAGATTGAGTTCTGCCAACACCTTATTTGTCAGCCAGTCGCGGGAGAGGGTGACGGTAAATTCGCCGCCGCGCTGGGCAAAGTCGGGTTCGGGCAGTTTGTGGGCAAGACATTCGCGGATCATCATGAGGGTTCCGGTGCCATATTTTTCGATGTACTTAGCGAGAAAAAGCGCCTCACAAAGTCTATGGTTCCGGGGAATAGAGCCGTGGGGATGGTGTAAACTCTCTATTGTCAGCGAAGCGGGCAGGGCGCCTGGATTCCAGACTTCAACGCGATCAGAAAAAACCGAGACCTGTACGGCGCCGGCAGAGGTGTAATCGCGATGGGCAATGGCATTGACAATGGCCTCGCGGATCACATCGGGCGGGATTTCGTAACTCACCGGCGCTTGACTGCTCTCTGCACGGGTCCCAACACTGCGATTCAGTTTTGACATGGCGAAATCCACTGCCATGTCCACTTGCCCGAAGACGGTTCCCTTAAAGATGCGGTAGAAAGGAACCGGGCGCTGAATTTCAGGGCCATGAAAATGCATGCACCGGATTTCGGCGCAGGGTATGAATGCCTGGGGGTCCCGTCCGAAAAGAAGGAGCGCCGCGTTGGATGGATTCCCATCGCGAAGTAAATGCAGGTGGGTGAGAATATCGATCAAAGGTGCATTTTCCGATAGGGGAAATTGTCGTTCAATTCGGGCGAGGCGTACAAAATCCACCACCGCATTAATGTCTATGTCCTTGAGTGTTGCATCCATGCAGGGCCTTTCCTCAAATGGGCGGGATTGAATGCCCCCCCGTAATTCAAGGTAATCCACCAGGCTTGCATAAAGTGCGGTGTTCAGTTCCGCGACGCTGTTGAATCGCCGTCGTATAAGCTGGCTTCCTGCCTTATAAATGAGCGCCTGCATCCTGTGATGCCGATCCTTATCGACCGCACCTTTAACAAAAATGAGACGCGGCTTGCCTTGAATAGTTGCACGGTCAAATTCTCGTTCTATGGGCGATAACCCCTCGGGGTCCTCATTTCCATAATCATTCCCGAACAGACCGATATATAAGGAACAACGATCCACTTCAGCAAGATAAACTGCATCGGCCCGCCGATCGCTTGCAGCTAAATCTTCGAAAAGGAAAACAGTGAAAAACCTGCTTAATAACGGATCGTTTTCGATAAACGCCTTCACCGCACGGCGCTCCTCTGCCAGTTCCTTCTGAACACTGCTGATAAAGATTCTTTCATTGGATGAACTCATACAAAAACTCCCTTCTCATCCGAAAACTGTGTAATCAGTTTGGAGAATTGCGTTTCGACTGTGGCTTTAAAGGTGCTGTCAACTTGCCCATGGAAATAGCAGCAACCGGTCCTTTCATTAACCGCTTGTTTTGACCACTTTATGTTTTTAGCCATTCATCAACAATCTTATCCGCCTGGGAATTGGTTAAATAGTTTCCTTCGTCAATATCCTTTTTGGCATTTTCAATACGCTGGAGCTGCCATCCGGATAGTCGGGGGAAACGGCTTAACTTATGTCTTAACATTTCTAATGCTTCTTCGACCATATCGTCTTTACTTCTAAACCCGAGAATCTTGCATTGCTCAAGGTAACTTGTATTCTCAGGACTTAGAACTTCGATATTCATCTTGCACCTCTATAATACTATCCTATTTATCACAGCTATAGTATAATTTCTTTTGCACTTATTTTCAAGTCCCCTGGGAAAAAATCAACTGCTGCGAAAATAGCCGCGAAGAACGCGAAGGACCGCGAAGGGGAAAAAATAAATCCGAAATTCGAAATTCGAAATCCGAAACAAATTCAAAATACAAAGGCTCAAAATCCCAAACAAAAGTAAGCCCACGAATTACACGAATTTTCACGAATGTTTTTTGTCTTTTTTTCATCATTCATCAATCATCATTCATCATTCATCATTCTATTTATCCCTGGCCCCATTATGGACCTTTTCATGTCGTGTTTATATCGTTTCATATCGTGCTTTTGCCCGGTTTATGTCGGTTTTATGTCGGGTTCTCCATGAGCCATTTGAGCCATTTATGAGCCATAAATTTTTCAAGAGGCCATTAATATTGGAACGATATATTAATCGAAGGGGGGGAAAAGTTATCCCCCGGTTGGGACGCTTTCGCCCGTCAGCGGATGTGAGTTTCAACCCGTGACAATTTGTCACGAGTTCAGGTTCAAAGCGGCAGAGTTTGGGGGCAAGGGGGGCTCTTTTCGAGAAAACCGCCCCCCTGCACCCCCTAAAAAAGCTTTTGCTAACTCTTCTACCAACTCATTAAAACCGGACTCTATCTCATATACATCCGTCAATTTAACAAACGCCCAACGGCCATATCCTCCATTATTATTGACCCCAGGAACCCAATAGGTCTCCATGGTGGATTTCTTCTCTTTTATTCTTTGCGTGGGTTGGTGGTTTTTATCCAATTCCCAGTGAAATTTCGGGTAGTGGTAAGGAGAGTTAAGAATCGGTTGTTCAAAGAATCGATTATCCATAATTAAACCTAACCTGCCACCAAGACACCAAGGCGCCAAGGTTTTTTTAATAATAAACCTCTTGGTGCTCCTTTGTGCCTTGGTGGCTATTTTCATCAGGTAATTTTAAAGTTGCGGTTCGATAATTACTTTAATGGAATCCGCCGCCTCTGCTACCAACCGGAAACCGAGACCGATTTGCTCTAAGGGCAACCGGTGAGTAATCATTTGCTGTAAGGGTATCTTTTTGGCCCGGATCAATTCGATCGCCACCATGGCATCATAGGGACTATTGCCATAAGAAGGCATTAATTTGATCTCATTGCGCCAGAACTCATTCATGGGTACGGGAATATCCACACCCGGTTCAGTGGTGGCAAAACAAAGAACGGTTCCCCCACGGTCCACGGAATTCAATGCCTGTTTAAAGGCGGAAAGGGCGCCGGTACAGACAATGGCCAGGTCTACCGGGCGGTTGTTGTTTGCCTGGCGAACCAGGGCGGGGATATCCTCTGTGGCGTGCCAAACAGCGTCGGCGCCCAGGTCTTTTGCCGCTTTCAAGCGGAATTCGTTAATGTCGGTGGCCATGATCCGGCCCGCGCCCAGGGCGCGGGCCGTGGCCAGGTGCAGCAGCCCGGAAATTCCTGCGCCCAGGATCAACACGCTGTCTCCTGGTTGAAACTTGACCAGCCGCTGTCCCCGCAATACGCAGCCCAACGGCTCGACAAAGGTGGCTTCTTCATAAGAAACCTCATCCGGCAGAACAAATACACCGCGGTCCACATTCAAACGGGGCGCCCGCAGATATTCGGCGAAACCGCCGGGATCGAAATTGGTGGTATGAAGGGTTTCACAGGCCGTGTGATAGCCCTTTAGACAGTAATAACAGGTATTGCAGGGAATGTGATGGGAGACAAAGACGCGGTCGCCCTTTTTGTAACGGTCCACACCCTTACCTACTTCGACAATCTCGCCGGCGATTTCATGACCCAACACCTTCGGGGCCTTTTTGATGCGGTACCATTCCAGGACATCGCTGCCGCAAATCCCGCTGGCGTGAACTTTTACCAGTATTTCGCCCGGGCCGATTTCCGGCGCCGGCATTTCTTCGACCCGGACATCCCGGTTGTTATAATACATTCCTACGCGCATGGTGAATTTCAATCCTTATATTTACTTCTTGTTTTTCAATTCATTGAACATATCTTCAGCTTCATTGGGTTTGGCGTTTTCGTGGATAACCGCGTATAAAGCTTTGGCCATGGGCGCGGGGAAAGGACTTTGCCAGATATTCCTGCCCAGGTTAACGCCGATGGCGCCTTTTTGCAGTCCGTCATAAACGAAATCGAAAACTTCCCGTTCCGTGTCGCATTTGGGGCCGCCGGCCATGACTACCGGGACAGGACAACCTTCGACGACTTTATCGAAATCTTTGGCGCACCAGTAAGTTTTCACCACTTTTGCGCCCATTTCCGCGGCAATGCGGCAGCTTAACGACAGGAACCGGGCTTCCCGTTTCTCCGTTTCCTTACCCACGGCTGTTACTGCCATCACCGGGATACCGTAATCTTCGCACTGGTTAACCAGTTCCGCCAGGTTGAGGATGGTCTGTGTTTCGTAGGGGGCGCCGACGAAAATTGAAACGCCGACAGCAGCGGCATTTAAACGGATAATTTCCTCGATGGAAGTGGTAATGCCTTCGTTGGCCAGGTCCTCACCCACGATGCTGGGACCGCCCGATACCCTGAGAATAATGGGTTTATCCAGGGTGGGATCAATGCAGGACCGCAGGACGCCGCGGGTCAGGAAAAGGGCGTCACAATAAGGCAGAAGCGGTTTAACGGTTTCCCCCGGTTTCTCCAAACAACTGGTGGGGCCTAAAAAATAACCATGATCTAAAGGCATAAACATACAACGTCCATCGGGTTTGATAACCCGGCTCAAACGGTTTTTCATTCCATAATCCATATTAATTGTCTCCTTTATCTCCTTTACCCGGCTGTCTCAGGCCGGACAATCAAGTAACCTTTGTTTATTATCCAATGATGAAATTGGTAGGTCGTGCAGATGCAATTGGTTTTACAGGTATTCCTTATTTTTTCGTACTCTTCGGAACCCTCTTTTTGGGCGTCCAGGTCCAACTGTACCCGGCACTTGACATCCTTGCAGAATTCCCTGCGCTTGTAATCTACATATCCATTAATCGACATCGTGATACCTCATTTACTCTTAATGCTTTTCGTTTGTTCTTGATTTATGCAGTATATCTTATATTATTTTATTCGCAAAATGTCAAGACAATCCGGGAACAAATTCTTTGCCTCCATCTTTTCTTTGAAATTATGCGGAGTTTGGTTACAATAGTATAAGCGAAAAATTACACAAAATGCCTGGTTGTTTTAAGTATAACGCCCGGAGGCTAGGAATTCAAATGGCAAAAAGTGAATTTATTGAAAATGTAATCAAGTTTATATTGAGCCGAAGTGACGATGAGTTGGGTGAACTAACTATCGAGAAGGTCACATATACCTTAAAAACAAGCCGGTCTCACATTTATCATGCCTTTCATGATGAAATGAACATGACCCCGGCCCAATATTTGAGCAAGATAAAGATTCTCCGTTCGGCCGTGTTATTGGAAACAGACAGCCTGATAACCATAAAAAAAATATCCCAGAAATTGGGCTTTTCCAATTCCGAATATTTTATCAAGTTATTTAAGCAACATTTTGGGACCACGCCGGGCAAGTACCGCGAATTTATCCATCTACTGCCTGGAAAAGATTTATGA
>JAUPLE010000473.1 GCA_030837085.1 Acidobacteriota bacterium
CATGATCACGCTCAATGGCTGTTAATAATTCATGCCATTCCGCCGCCGGGATATATAACCGCTCCCTCACCCACTGCAATAACTCCTCTGCCGTCTCCGGCGCATATCCCAACGCTGCCCGCTGCAACTTCCGCTGAAACGATAATAACATCTCCCCCGGAAACCGCGGCCGCAAATGCGAAGAATATAACACCTCTTTTAGTAACGCATCACTCAACCCCGTACGCAATTTCGAACGCGGACTGTCATCCTCATACATGTACTGGTTCGTCTGCTTCCATATAATCCCATCCGCAAAGGGCGACGGCTTCTCAGTAACCACCTCTGTCACCCGGATCGCTCCCGCCGCCATCTCTTCCAATAACTGGAGCAGCGTTTCAATTTCAAAATCATAATTTAAACAGTCGCGCCAGGTCTCCAAAAGGATAGGAAAATTCTCGTACTGTGAAACCGCTTCCATTAGTTTTTTAGAACGTAGACGGTTCAACCACAAAGGCATGCGCTTGCGAAACCCCTGCCTGGGTAACAGCAAGGCGCGCTGGGCATTCTCCCGGAACCGTGCGCCGAAATAACCGGTGCTCTCCAATTTCGATCGCAGCAACTGCCGGATTCTGCCTGTTTTTACCAGCGAAAGTATCTCCGAAATGCCAAACTCATGCGGCAAATTCAACATGATACAATCATTGTTGACAAATACTTCCAACGCATAGTGGTATTTTTCTTCCCAGGCCGCTGAAAGGGCAATAGCCAACGGCCGGTTTACATGCCCACCCCACAATGTATGAAGAACCGTTTGTTTGGTATCGCTAATATTGGCCGGATCATGGAAATGTTCCACCAATATATGATGACGGTGAGGAAGAGGAGCGTGGGTTTCCATCCGCTGCCGTTTCAAAAAGCCCAGCAGTTCCCTGGCCGCGATTTCACTCATGTGATGCTGTTCATACAGCTTTCGTCGGAATTCCGGGAAATTCGGCGACGCCAGGGCTTCATCAACTTCTTCTAAGAATAATCCGATCTTTTCAGAGAGGTGGTACGAGCGGTTCATTTCTTCCGCCCGCCAGAAAGGGACCAGGGAATTGCTCTGGGTGACCTGGGTAACCTCCACGTCGTTGTGGGTAATGTGTTGAATGCGCCAGATTTGATTGCCCAGGGGAAAGGCATCGCCCAGGGCGCGTTCCCAGACAAATTCTTCGTCCAATTCGCCGATCTTGGCCTTGGTATCCGCCACCCGTAAATTGAAATAACCGCGGTCCGGGATCACGCCGCCGGAGAGGAAAAGCAACATCGGGGCGTTTTCACGGGCTTTTGCCGTTTTTTTAACCCGGTCTATAACCAGGCGCGGTTTCAGTTCCCGGATACGGGAATCAGCGTAACGACCGGCCAGCATATCCACCACCAGATCGAACTCTTTACGGCTCAGTCCATGAAAGGGATAACCGGCGCGAATTTCAGCATATAGTTCATCGATATTTCTACTTTCCACAACGGTCATCGACAGCAGTACCTGGGCCAGTACATCCAGCGGGGCCTCGATGGGGGTAATGGATTCGATGGCTTCACTGTCGATATTGGCGGCGATTACTGCCGCTTCCACCAGGTTGCGGGTGTGGATGGGGAAAAATACCCCGCGCGACGCCTGGCCCACGCCGTGACCGGAACGACCAATGCGTTGAATCGTAGACGCAATGGAAAAAGGCGCCTGGATCAACACTACTTCATCCACGGAACCGATATCAATGCCCAGTTCCAGGGAACTGGTGGCAATAATGGCGGATAATTCGCCTTCTTTGAAACGTTTTTCCACGACCGAGCGGATTTCTTTGGATAAGGAGCCGTGGTGGGAATAGACCCTGGGGCCTTCGGTTTCATTGAGAAAGCGGGCCACTTTTTCTACCATGCGCCGGCTGTTGGCGAAAAACAAGGACGAGCGGTTTTTCATCATTTCCCGGCGCAGGGTGTTGGTCAGCGCCGACCACCACGCTTTCGATTCCGTCGCGTCCGGGTCACGGGGGCTGCCAGGGGCGTCCGCTATTTCGTCTATTTCAGGGAAATCCACCTTGATATCATATCTCTTTTTAATATCGGAGCGGACAATGGAAACGCGGCGTTTTTGGTATTCATAGTTCCTGTTGATTACTTTTATTTCACAGCCGGCGATAAAATCGGCCACTCGTTCCAGGGGTTTTACCGTGGCCGATAAGGCAATCCGTTGAAACTCCCCGCACAGGGGGACCAAGCGTTCCACGGCTGTTATAAGGTAAGTTCCCCGTTTAGTGGGGGCGACGGCGTGGATTTCGTCCAGTATTACCGTGGAGATGCCCAGCAGCATCTTTTGGCCGCTTTTGGAGGAGAGCAGGACGTTCAGGCTTTCCGGGGTAGTAATAAGAATTTCCGGGGGTTTCCGCATCATCTGGCGGCGTTCCGCCGGTTCCGTGTCGCCGGAGCGAACCGCGGTTCGTATGTCGGGGAAATTTTCTCCCGCGTCGGCAAAATATTCTCGCAGCTCTGCCAGTGGGGTTTCCAGGTTGCGTTGGATATCGTTGTTGAGGGCTTTTAGTGGAGAGATGTATAGTACCCGCAGCGTCTCCTGCGGTTGGCGGTTGAGCAGGAAATTATTAATGGCCCAAAGGAAAGCGGTCAGGGTTTTGCCGCTGCCGGTGGGGGCGGTGACCAGGGTGTGGTTTCCTTTTGCGATTTCGGGCCAGGCGCGGGTTTGGATATCGGTGGGGGTTCCCACACGTTCCGTGAACCATTTTCGGACCAGGGGATGGAAAAGGTTTAAGGCATCGGAAGTTTGTATATTTTTTTTCATTTGTTTATCTTATTATCTTTAACAAACGATTTTGGAAAAATTTTACTTAGAATGGTTCCGATGTGGAATTGCTTTCATTTCCTTCGTCTTCTCCAATCGTATCTCCTTCATCGCCTGGGATTAAGGAGGACCTGATATCGGAATCGCTTATGTTCAATTTGCGATAAATGAATTCCTTGACTTTCCATGCAATTTCCAAACATTCCCTTGCTTCTTTCTCCGTCGGAATATAAAAATCATCAGGGTATCTTATCTCAACTGCATAAAATGATAAGTTCCCAACTTCGAGCTGTGAGAAACTTTCATCTTTCTCAAAGCATATTTCAAGTAAATATTCCAGGTTATGGGATCTATCAAAATCGATTTGTTTAAAAATCAGGTATGCTTTTAATAACTTTTCGACTGCTTGCTGGGAATGGAAACAGATAGCATCGGTTACCATATCTTCCGGAGTTAGAATAATTTCATTTTCCGCTACTTTAAGGTCATTATTAGCTTTTATGAGCCATTGTTCCAGGTATTTATCGATCATATGAGAATCCCTTCGCTGAGTGCGGTTCTAACAATATGCCCGATTTTGTTTTTGTAATAGTTAGCCTCATTTGTTGATTTGATGACGATATCCACGTTATACCTTTCCTTCGCCAGTACTTTCCGCAATTTGGTAAAAAGTCTCATCTTTTCTTTTATCCCAATTTTTTCTTTTGAGATAATCATTAAATCGTAATCGCTATTTGCTGAAAAATTTCCCCTTGCCCTGGAACCGAATAAATATAGTTGAAATGGATCAATCCTCTCTACCTTTAACGTCTCGAATATAATAGCTTTTATTTTTTCTATATCTACCTGGTTTTCCATTTTTACATTTTACACGATTATCGAGTTTTTGTAAATGCTTTTCCCCGACTCCATTTTACTAATACTCAAAAAAAGGAGCAGGCGCCCCAGACTGCGTGCTGATTTTCTATCTTGAAAAGAGAGATCGTATTGTGGTATGATTATAGCGGAGGTGTTTTATGGGATTCGCATTACAGAAAGAGGCAGAAAAATTTACCTATGGCCATTATCTATCATGGGATGATGGCGAGCGTTGGGAACTTATCGACGGGGAAGCATACAACATGACGCCGGCCCCCAATACAGGACATCAATTGATTTCCATGGAGTTAGCCGTCCAGTTCAAAACTCAATTAAAAGAGAAATCCTGCCAGGTAATTTCAGCCCCTTTTGATGTCCGTTTGCCGTTGGGGAAGGAAAGAGAAGAAGATATCGAAAATGTTGTGCAGCCTGATATTGTAATTGTTTGCGACGCTAAGAAATTGGATAAAAAAGGCTGCCTGGGAGCTCCGGATATGATTATCGAAATTCTTTCTCCATTCACTGCCAGGAAAGACCGGAAGGAAAAATTCTTCCTGTACGAACGGGTGGGGGTCAAAGAATATTGGTTGGTAATGCCGGAGGAAAAATTGGTGGAGGTTTTTCGCCTGGGTCCCGGGGGAAAGTATGGAAGACCTGAAATTTATTGTGAAACCGACAATGTCCAGGTGGAAGTACTCAACGAAGTCGTCATTGATTTAAACGCGGTTTTCGGCAGCGAAACGCTAATATCAAAATAATAGTATACACATTGCATTGTGTTTCTATTTTTTATAAAATTATCTATGATACATCATTTAAGATATAGGAGTTTCCTATGAATAAAACAATCATATTCGTATTAACAATTATTTTTGTTTTCTTTCCCGTTGAATCACAAACCGGGGAAAAGGGAAAGGATAAACCCAACCCCTATGCCGGTTTGACCTCCAGGAACATCGGCCCCGCATTGATGTCGGGACGTATCAGCGATATTGCCATCCATCCCAATGACCGAAGCGCCTGGTATGTTGCCGTGGGTTCCGGGGGCGTCTGGAAAACTGGGAATGCCGGCACTACCTGGACCCCGATTTTCGACAGCCAGACCTCTTATTCCATCGGCTGCGTTACGCTCGATCCCAATAACCCCAATACCGTGTGGGTGGGAACCGGCGAGAACGTCAGCGGCCGTCATGTGGGTTTCGGCGACGGTATATATAAAAGTCTTAATGGCGGTAAGAACTGGAAAAACATGGTCCTAAAGGATTCGCAGCATATTTCCCGGATACGCA
>JAUPLE010000474.1 GCA_030837085.1 Acidobacteriota bacterium
AATTAATCCGGTCATCGGATACCATATTGCCATTTGAACAGGAGGCCATCGACAGGATTTACCTGTACACATCAGGACATCCTTTTTTTTCCCAATGCCTGTCAAGTACAGTCTTTGATGATGCCGTCAGACTAGAAGCCCACAGTGTAACGGCGGAGATGGTGGATAATAACCTGGAAACCACCATCAAAAGTCACGGCGGCGGCGCCATCTGGTTGTGGCAGGGGTTCCTGCCAAAGGAAAAAATCGTCCTGTATTTAATGGCGTCGGTTAAAGATGAGATAAAACCGCTTAACGAAAAAAATATTAAAGCCGTCGCCTCTGAGTTGAACCTTGCCCCGGTGATCCATGAATTGAACGATACCCTGGAACGGTTGGTCAACCTGAAAATAATCCATAGGGTCAGCCATGATCACCACCAATATGATTTCTATGTTGAATTTTTCCGAAAATGGATTTTGATGGAAAATTCAGTTGAAAATATCGGCAAGCTTTTAACGGAATTGAATCCCGATATCAAACATAACATTCTCAATGGGCAATATTATTATGACCAGGGAAATTTTAAAGAGGCGGAAAAGTGGTTTACGGATGTCATTAATAAATTCCCCTCTCATTATGAGTCGTTATTCTATCTGGGCCAGATATCGACGCACTTGATGGATAAAGAAAAGGAATACCTGGAAAAAGCCCTGGAATGGTTTAGCAGGGCTTACGCATTGAACCCATACGGAACAAAAGACGAATATTTATCGGTATTAAAGGAAAAATTAAGCCGGATCGAAGAGAATGTAGAAGAAGTAGAAAATGTCCTGGAGGTAATTCAAAAGGTAAACCCGGGGGATTCGATAATACTGGAATCGGTAAATAAACTGGATAAATATTCGGAGTACCCGGTATTGGTGGTAGATGATGAAAAAAATTTTTTAAACAGCGTGGATTTTATACTGCGATCAAAGGGGATATCCAATGTAGAATGCTGTTTAGACAGCATGGAAGTGATGAATCTCCTGGATAATAAGAAATATTCTGTTATTTTGCTTGATTTGAAGATGAAGGGGGTAACGGGAGAAGAATTGCTTGATAGAATTGTTAAGGAGTACCCGGATATCCCAGTAATCATTCTGACTGGGATCAATATGGTTGAAATAGCAATAAGTTGTATTAAGAAAGGGGCTTTCGATTATTTAGTTAAGCCGGTGGACACGGAAAAATTAATAAATACAATACGGGATGCTTTGCGCCCAAGATTTTTGAGGCATTCGCATTTGCTTCCTGTAATGATAATGAATAATAAGGCAAAATAGATATGACAAGAAAAAATAAAACCGATTCGGCTGAGTATGAATTAAAGAGGCAGAAGAATACGATTCTCTTGATTCTTATAAATCTCATCTCAACTCTTATATGGCCACTAAAAGTCAATTCATTACCCGACGATGGCATCGAGTTCAAACATATCTCCATTAAAGAAGGACTATCTCAAGGCTCCATCAACTGCATTATTCAAGACAGTCGCGGTTTCATGTTGTTTGGAACCCAGGCAGGACTGAATCGATACGATGGCCATAATTTCAAAATCTATTCTCATGAGGCCAATAAAAAGTGGAGCCTCAGTCATAATCTGGCTATTTCTATTTATAAAGATAGTAAGGAGACAATCTGGATCGGGACTTATGGCGGAGGACTCAATAGATATGACTCCAAAACCGAAAAATTTATAAATCACAACAACAACCCTGATCAGTTCAAAGGTCTCGAACTCCAAAATGTCTGGGCTATCTGCGAAGATAACACTGGGGCATTATGGATAGGGACCGATAACGGCCTATTTATAAGTAACCCCGAAAAAAATCATTTCAATCGCTTTGAAGACCAGCCCGTTACCCTTCCCCTCAAAGTCAGGGCAATTTATAAAGACCGGGAAGGAACTTTATGGGTGGGAGGCGATTCAGGTTTATTTAAATACAGTAACGATACAGGAAAATTCCAACATTATCCGATCGTGTCGGGAAATCCTCTATACAATGAAGTGACTATGATTATTGAAGATCAAGCCGGTACGTTGTGGATCGGAACTGTTGGCGGGATATATACCTTTGATCGTAAAAAAGAAATCTTTGAACCTTACCCAGGACAATCTTTGACAGACAAATTTATAAATGTGATCTATGAAGATATGGACAGTACAATCTGGATAGGAACACGGGCAGACGGTCTTTATCGATTAAATCTGAAAAGTGGAAAGATCAAACCTTTTAAGAGTATTCCCAACGATACCACCAGCCTGAGCAGCAACAATATAAGCACAATCTACCAGGACAGGGATGGATTTATGTGGATCGGTACAGCCGGAAAGGGGATAAATACGTTTGACCCGGGTTTTAAAAGGTTCACTTTATATAACAATGAGCCTGATAACCCAAGTAGTTTGAACAATAATGAAATCAGGGGAATAAGCGAGGGAAAAGACGGCATGATCTGGATCGGAACCAACGGCGGGGGAATCAATCGATTTGATCCCAACAGTAAAACCTTTGAACATTACGAAATCAAACCTGGGGAATCCCCAAATCCTCGCAGGAATTATGTCAATACCATTTTCATGGATTATGAAGGTAAGCTGTGGGTTGGTACGGTTCGGGCCGGCCTGTATATCTTTGATCCTAAAAATGGAAAATTTGCACAGTTTCAAAATAATTATAAAGACCCTGATGAATCCATAGTTGAACTCTATGAAGATTCCCAAAAATATCTGTGGATTGGGACCCTGGACAACGGGTTGACGGTAATCGATCAAAGCAGAAAAAAATTCAAGAATTTCAAATACAATTCCAGTGATCCCAAAAGCTTAAGTAATAATAAAGTCTATGCGCTTCGAGAGGATAACAAAGGGAATCTCTGGATCGGCACCGGCAGCGGCGGGCTCAATAAATTGGAATTAGAAAAGTTTGCATTTGATGAAAATGAAGAAATTTTTTACCGGTTCCAGCCTGACCCAACTAAATCTGAACGCATAAGCGATAATTTTATTTCGGCCATTTACCAGGATAATAAAGGCAGGCTCTGGATTGGTACAGCCAGCGGAGGGCTCAATCGATTAATCAATGAAAGGGACAAATCCTTTGAAGTTTACACAACAAAACAAGGTCTGCCGGATAATACCAGCTATGACATCCTGGAAGACAGTAAAGGTTACCTCTGGTTAAGTACCAATAAAGGGCTATCCCGGTTCAACCCGGGAAGGGAAGAATTTCGCAACTACTCTGAGAATGATGGCCTGCAAGGGTATGAATTCACTCGCCGTTCCGCCTGCAAAAGCCGAACCGGCGCCCTGTATTTTGGCGGGTTTAATGGTTTTAATGTATTTAATCCTGATGAGATTAAAGACATATCTTCCCCACCTCCCCCCATAGTTATTACTTCCTTTAAAAAATTGAACCAGGATGTGAAGCTAGAACCCTCCATTTCTGAACGGCACGAATTGAAATTGTATTATAAGGACTCCTTCATTTCTTTTGGCTTTGCAGCCTTAAGTTTCTCCGAACCTGGGAACAACCAGTATGCCTACAAACTCGAACCAATCAACAACGATTGGATTTACCTGGGAAATAAACATGATATCGATTTCAACAACCTTGAGCCCGGCAATTATTCCTTCAGGGTCAAAGGTGCCAATAATCGGGGTGTATGGAATGAGCAGGGCGCTTCTTTAAAAATAATAGTGATTCCCCCTTTCTGGGTAACCTGGTGGTTTCGAGTATTATTATTTTTAGCTCTATTAAGTGGTATTGCGGGTTTTGTAAAAATTCGAACCACTCAAATTAAAAAGCAAAATAAAAAACTAGAAGAGTTCGTGTTAGAAAGAACCAATGAAATCAACCAACAGAAAGAAGAGCTCAGGGAAGCCAATGTCAGTTTAAAAAATGAGATCAAAGTGAGAAGAAAAGCAGAAATGGCTTTAATGGAAAGCCAGGAGCGTTATCGCACCCTGGTGGAAACGTCACCGGATGCTATCATTCTATCTGATATCCATGATGGAAGGATTATTATGACCAACCGACAATCTGCTGCTCTATGCGGCTACACCAGTGTAGAGGATATGCATGCGCATGTAAATACCTTTTTTGAACTCATGAACGAAAATTCCAGCAATCTGGCTCATAAAAATGTCGAAAAAATTAAGAAGCAGAATATAAGTAGAAATACTGAATACACACTTCTTTCTAAGGATGACAAACTCATTGCTGTCGAGATAAGTACATCATTGGTCGAAGGAGCGGATGGAAATCCGCGGTACTTTTTATCAATTATCAGAGACATCAGGGAGCGTAAAGAGGCTGAACAAAAGGAAACATTGCAGCGGGAAAGACTTATCCAGGCGGATAGAATGGTTTCCCTGGGTAGATTGGTTTCCGGTGTGGCCCATGAACTCAATAACCCGGCTAGTTCCATTAAAATGAACTCGGAAATTTTCGACCGGGTATGGAAAGATGTAATCCCTATCCTGGATGAATACTATAAAAGGAATAGCCAATTCTCTCTTGCACATATACCTTACACCGATGCAAAGTCTCGATTGGAAGATTTAATTATCGGCTCAATGGAAAGCGCCCAACGCATCGAAAAGATCATTAAAGATTTAAAAGATTTTTCGCGGCCAGGCGACGCCTCTACCCGGGAACCCATCCATATCGATAAAGTTATCCAATCTTCCGTCAATTTAACTCAAAACCTGCTCAAAAAATGCACCAAACATTTCTCTCTTCAATTTGCAGAAAACTTACCCGACATCATGGGAAATTCCACAAAATTGGAACAGGTCTTTATCAACCTGATCCAGAATGCCTGTCAGGCATTACCGGACAGTACCAGTGGTATCTCCATATCCACTGCTTTTAGTAAAGAAAACAACCAGGTGGTGGTCCAGGTGAAAGATGAGGGGGTGGGCATCGAGGAAAAAGATTTGAAATATATCACAGAACCTTTCTTTACCACCAGGCGAGATCAGGGGGGAACCGGGTTGGGCCTCTCCATTTCCCTGCAAATTATCCAGGACCAC
>JAUPLE010000475.1 GCA_030837085.1 Acidobacteriota bacterium
CTTTAGGAGAGGCTCTACCTTTCGATAGACTTTCAAGTACATGTCAAGCCTTGGTAAGGTTCCACGCGTAGCGTCGTATTAAACCACATGCTCCACCGCTTGTGCGGGCCCCCGTCAATTCCTTTGAGTTTCAGCCTTGCGACCGTACTCCCCAGGCGGGATACTTAACGCGTTAGCTTCGACCAAGCAAATTCATGCAAGATCTAGTATCCATCGTTTACAGCTAGGACTACCAGGGTATCTAATCCTGTTTGCTCCCCTGGCTTTCGAATCTCAGCGTCAGGATCAGTCCAGAAAGCCGCCTTCGCCTCTGGTGTTCCTCCCGATATCTACGCATTCCACCGCTACACCGGGAATTCCACTTTCCTCTCCTGTCCTCAAGTTTCGCAGTATCAAAGGCTATTCCTCAGTTAAGCTGAGGGATTTCACCTCTGACTTATGAAACCGCCTACATTCGCTTTACGCCCAATAAATCCGAGTAACGCTAGCCCCCTACGTATTACCGCGGCTGCTGGCACGTAGTTAGCCGGGGCTTCCTCTGGGAGTTAAGTCAAGCATAGATGGTATTAACACCTATACATTTAATCCTCCCTGACAGAGGTTTACGATCACGAAGACCTTCATCCCTCACGCGGCGTCGCTGCGTCAGGCTTTCGCCCATTGCGCAAAATTCCCCACTGCTCCCTCCCGTAGGAGTCTGGACCGTGTCTCAGTTCCAGTGTGGCCGATCAGCCTCTAAGCTCGGCTACCCATCAGGGCCTTGGTAGGCCGTTACCCTACCAACTAGCTAATAGGACATAAGCTCATCCTTAAGCGAGAGGTCCCGAAAGAGCCCCCTCTTTAATCCTCTTGCTTATGCAAGAGGATGTCATGCGGGATTAGCTGACCTTTCGATCAGTTGTCCCCCACTCAAGGGAAAATTACCTATGCATTACTCACCCGTCTGCCACTCTACTTGCCCTCCGAAGAGGACTTTCGCGTTCGACTTGCATGTGTTAGGCACGCCGCCAGCGTTCACTCTGAGCCAGGATCAAACTCTCCAGTTTGATTTATCTCTTTTAAGTTTTTTCCTGTTTATAGATTTGTTTCTTGTTTGTACAGTTCGTCAGTCCAACATCTACCGGGCCTAAAAGACCCCTCGATGCTGTACCGGCTTCAACACTCACTCTACTCAGATTTCAAAGATCCTGATTTCCTCCACCGGAGGAAAAACTCACTTTTTAATTTTTTGTTTTATGTCTTACTGACAATACAATAGTATACACTATTTTTTTTCTTTGTCAACACCTAAAATGATTTTTTTTTAAAAAAAAAGTGAATCACCCGCCCTTCCAATTCTGACAATGCATTACAAATTACAACCCAGGTTTCCATCTGTAAGTGATAGGAACCTTTCCTTGATTTGCTTTAATACTAATAAGTAGTATAAAAACGTTAAATTTTCAACTAAATTCTTTGATTTGAGAGATTCTCCACCGATGAAGCTGATGATGACGCGATTCCCGCGCCTCTCAATTTTTAAGATAATGAATCGGGGTTAAGTGCAGCGTCAGAGCAGCCCCAGGCAGATACGGCCGGCAAGCACTGCCACATCTTCGGTTGGAAATACACGTTTGATGCCGGCGTCGAAAAGCAGATCGGCGGAGGGCGGGAACTCTTCATCTCCTAAGCGGTAGATAAGGGTGATATACACGCTTCCGACGGCATGGATACGGGCGCCTAAATCACCCAATGGAACGGGCTGCCAATCAAACCTTGCCAGGTTTCTCTTGAGTAACTCCGGGTCATTCCCTATCCGCTCAACCAGGGGCCGCACGCCCCGGGAAAGGTATGCTTCCCAGTAGAACATGCCGCTGTCGAATTGTCGGAACGATATGAGTTCACTGTTTTCACCGGCGGCCGGTATGGGTAAATCGCAGAGTAGATAATGGAGTATCAGGATACGGTCGCTCTCCCTGGCCGGGGTATGGGTTCCTGCCTGGAACAGTTCGAAATCGGACTGGCGAAGGACCATATCGGTTCCAAAGGCCCGGAATTCTAAGAGGCCATCCTGTGGATTAGGCAATCCTAAGCGGGCGCATCGCCCGCTAAGGTCGATGGTTCTGAGTTTCTCAACGGCTGCGCGAACGGCTGTTTCATACCCGGTTGTTTTTGGCATACTATATATATATGGTATATGAAAAAATTGGTTTTTCTTTTCTTACAATTCTTCCGTGTTCTTCCGTGCGTTCCGTGGGCCCTCTTTTAATGAGGGGAATCGGGCGCTATCGGTATGGGGCAAAAACAACGCCCCGGTATACTGGTTCATATAAGCGGGATCGGTGCTGAGCTCGACATAGGTCATGCGCCGGGCTATCTCTATCTGCCGCTGCCTGGTTTCCCGGGAGACCAACACCATATACGCCCCCATCAATGATGAATTGCCGATGTAATGATACCTCTCCCGCGGCAAATCGGGTAATAACCCGATGGTTACGGCTTTTTCTATGTCGAGGAAACGACCGAATCCCCCGGCAATATAGATATTGGCCAGGTCCTCAACCGTGATTCCTACCTGCTCCATCATTAGAGAGGCCGCCGAATAGATGGCAGCCTTGGCGCGGATGACATTCTCTATATCGATTTCACTGACCATTATGGGCTTTCCCATTCCGCTTTCTTCCTCGGATACTATAATATAATATGCCTGTCTCCCATTTACCTGGATGGCGGGGGATTTTTTGACGCGGTTGAATTTCCCGGCGGGATCGAGCCACCCGGTTTGAAAGAGGTTGGCTATCAATGATATCATGCCGGTTCCACAAATGCCCCGTGGTTTGACTTTGCCTATAGCATGATAAGTGGGCATGCCGGTTTGGGGATGGACTTCGACTTTCTCTATGGCGCCGACAGCGGCGCGCATGCCCTGCTCGATTCCCCCACCTTCAAACGCGGGCCCGGCGGAACAGGCGCAGGTCAATAAGAATTCACGGTTCCCAATCACTATCTCGCCATTGGTCCCGATATCGATAAATAGTCCGACGTCCGCTGTCTCCCCGGCTATATTGGTACATAATAGCCCGGCGGTAATATCCCCGCCCACATAACTTCCCACGGCCGGCGATATGTATACAATGGCCTGGGGGTCGATCTCTATCCCCATTTCCCCGGCGGTTAAAGGGGGAATTTCCAATATGGTGGGGGTATAGGGTTCGAGCCGGATGTATTCGGGGGGCAAGCCGAGGAGTAAATGGATCATGGTGGTATTGCCGGCAATAACAGCGCTGCCGATGTCTTTGTTATCCACTTCATTCCCTTTGCACAGTTGATTTACCAGGTGATTGATGGTTTTCAATACCCGCTGACGGAGTTCTTCCAACCGTTGGGGTTTGCGTGCGTAATTTATGCGGCTGATGACATCGAGTCCGCATTCGACCTGGTCATTGTAAGCGGTTTGTGTGGCTAATACGCCGGCAGTAGGGAGGTGTACCAGTTGAACTGCCACCGTAGTGGTGCCGATATCGACGGCGATGCCAAAATGCCGGTCGGCCCGGTGGCCGGGTTCTATCCGGATTACCTGGAAACGGCCCGAGGTCTCTGCCAGGGTAACAGTGACTTTCCCGTTTTCGCCTTCCCGCCTCAGAGTTTCAGCGATTTGACGGATAATGGGTAAAGGATAATGGATTTCTCTTTTCCCTAATTTTTGGTGGAGGGTCCGGGTTAAACGGTCCAGGTCGGAGTGACCGTCGGCCAATTGGGGTTGGGGTACTTCCAGGACGAATTTGCTTGCCAGGGGGTTGGGCCGCCATTCTTTGGGGAAAAGGTCACGGCGAACGAGGCAGGTGTCATTGGTTTCATCGATGAATTGGCCGCCTTCCCTGCCGATTTGTTCGGAGATTTCTACAGATACAGGTTCATCCAGGATTTTTGTTTGACAGGCGAGTACATAGCCCCTGGAAACGGCGATAGGGGATAATATACCGAGGCTGTCGGACTCGACTTTCCCGGATATGATGCGGGCGATGCATTTGCCGCAGGTTCCTTTGCCGCCGCAGGGGGCTTCGATTTCTATTTGGGCTTGCCGGGCGGCTTCCAGCAGTTCTGTGCCGCGCGGCGCATCGACCGCTTTCCCGGATGGTTGGAAGATTATATTCGGCATGGGTCCACTATAAGGATTGGCTATCGATCCCTTTTGATTGCGTTTTGTTTTTCCTTTTGAATATATACATCGATTGTTTTCACATATTCTAATACTGTGGGGATATCTTGTTGAATGATATCATAAACCTTACCATTATCTATTTTCGAATAGCGATGAACCAATAGATTCCTGAATTTTGCCATTAGTTTTAATTTATTAGATAACTCAGGGGATAGGAGTTTTAGTTCTTCGAGTATGGAAAAACAGTCGGCATAACTTTCCGGGGCGTGTCCACCGGCTTTTACCGCGATATGGTTACAGATGTCGCAGGCTCCTTCCATTACGACGATCAGGTTGTATTTTGCCGAGTCGATTTTTTCCTGGGAATCAAGGAATTCTTCTTTGCTTATTTCCTTAACTTTCTCAAGTTTGGCATATGCGGCGTTGATTTCGCCGATTATGTTGCGGAGTCGATCAAGATTATAGTCTGGCATGGATGACCTCTCGATAATATGAATCAAGTATGTATTGGAAATCGAAGTATTCCTGCCAGGTTCTGCACAGGAACTCTTCTCGTGCATTTTCGTCTTTCGAAAACAACATTTTCCCTGATGAAACAGAATAACGGAAGGTTACAGGTGCGTCGTTTATGACTTTGATGTCGATGGGTATATACCGTTCGAACATATCTCCGGGTTTTATGCGGTGTTCCATTTCAACTGCTAGTTCCAATTCGTAACGAAGGGTATCGTTTCCAGGCATTTTTTGAGGATCGAGGTAAATTCCGACGTCGATATCTTTAAAGTCGTCCCGAGTTAGGAAGGTTCCTAGTAGATAGGCGAAAAGTATCTCTTGTTTTTCCGACAGGCAGCGGGTTAGTTTATCGACGATTATGTTTTTCATTGTGAGGTTATTATGAACCGATGCGAATGAAAAGTCAAGATGGGGTAGCATCGGGGATGCGTCATTTTTAAGAAAGTATGAAAAACGCGGAGAGAAAAATAAAGGAACGGCGTTTTAAGCATCTGTTTCCGAATCTTGCAGAGTTTCCTCTTCTCCAATATTAACGGCCATTATATGATGCAATTTTAAATTAAAATATTCCTTGATGAACTTAAAATGTTTATCTTCCTGCATTAATATCAAATTGTTTTCAACGCATTGAATGGCAATAATCAAATCGCTCAATGGGACAGTAATTCCTTTTCGCCGCAATATAAATGCAGCCTCTGAGATGCTGTCGAATAGCTCCCTGTCGATTTCAAGAAAATGAAGGCCATCAAAAATGTTTTTTAGAGTGCGGTAGTTCTTTTCCGATTTCGCCCCCTTTAAAAGTTCGGTCTGGATAATGCCATTCATGTAAACCACATCTCTTTCCACCAATTCCTTAATCACAGGGGTTAATTCATAGTTTTTATCTCTAAAATACCTTATCCAGACGCTGGAATCAAGCATATACTCTTCATTCATATCATATCCTTTTCCCTCTCATTCACCAGTTCTTCGACCGTCAAATCCAACTCCATTTTTCCGCTCATATTAAGGATTTTCTTTCTTTTTAAAGCTCTTAACATATCCTCGAGAGCGTTTTTTATTAGGCGTGTTTTGTTTCTTTCACCGGTTTCAATGACTAAATCATTAATCAGAGCATCGGGAAGATTTAATGTTGTCCTCATGCTGACCTCCAACCGGTATTATATTTAAGTAATCTCAATATGTCAACTATGAATCAAGGGCAGGGAAAATAGGAAGAGCTTCGGCGAATATACGGGACACACGAGAAAAATCCTTACTTAAGTCCGTGTTTGTCGCGGCGCGTGTGTTCGTCCGTGGTTACGTGCCTGCCCCCGTGGTGTTTCTTTGTGCCTTGGCGCCCTGGTGGCTATTTTCAAGGTTTCGCCATTGAAATAACATTCCATTTCAGGTAAAATCCTTTAATAAAGACCATGAGGTAGAACAGCATGGCAATCCCTGGGGGAACAAAAAACCTGTATGCGGACGAACCACTCATCAAGAAAATGGAAGATGAAGATGAAAAGATTGAGATACGCGTAGCGGCAATCAAAGAACTTGGGAATAAAAAAGACATGCGGGCAATTGGAAATATTTTCATAAAAATGTCAGATAAAAAGTGTCCTTTCGGTACTGGTGCGTGACA
>JAUPLE010000046.1 GCA_030837085.1 Acidobacteriota bacterium
TACTTCGAAAGTAAAATCGCCCACGGGCAAACCCAATGCCTGCTGGGGCAATTCGCTTACCTGGAGATTGATTTCCGGTGTGGATCTGATGATCGGGCGGGCGTTGGCAAACACGGAAAATGCATCATCCACCAGCGCTAATTCGAATTTGATGGGCGGGATGGTCACGCTGCCGGTCTGGGTTGGAAAGAGAACAGCTTTGCGAATTTCATAGACCTGGTAGACTTTACCGTCCAATTGTCCGCGCTCGCTGTTAATAGTCTGGGGAACGGGGAACCATTCCTGCCAGAACCCGGGAAAGGATTGATTGGAAACCATGTTGACCGATTGGACCCTGTTCCGGGCATAGAGCAGGACGCGGTATAATACAGGTTCGCCTTTAACTGCTTTACGCCTGGAAACTTCGGCTTTTAATTGAATGTCGATTTCCTGCGGCTGGGAACGGCGAAAAGGGGAGCGGAAAAAATCGTCGCTGTCATCGAAAATAGAGGGAACGCGGGGCTGCGCCTGGCGCTGTTGTCCCGGGGATGGGGATACGCTGCCCTGCACCACTTCTACTTTGAAGGTCTGGGTTTTATACTCTTTTCCCTGGAATTCGTAGGTCACGGGCGGAAGGGTTAATGTCCCGGTCTTTGTCGGCATTAAATAGTAAATGAAATTGGTATAATAGGAAGAAACGCCGTTCACAAACCGGAACTCGGTGCTCTGGGAGGTCTGCGCGATCCGAAAATCGTTAAACCCGGACAGGTCGGGTTGGTTGGGGTTGTTAATGCCTTTGAGCGTGATTGTATAAACCAATGTATCATCGACGCCGATTTTATTGGCGCTGACAACGGCGCTGACTTCTACGTCTTCCGCCGCCAAACCGGCGGAAACCACCAGTACCACCAGGAAGGTTAAAAGAATAGAAAATAGTCTCTTTTTCATCATTACCAATCCTTTTCCTTTTTAACAATGGCGAACTGCCGCTTTTTGTTTTTTTGCTGGTCTTTCTCGTTTTGCTGCAAGTATTGCATGACGTCTTCATGTTTTTGCTGCTGCTGTTGTTGCTGTTGTTGTTGATCTTTTTTGTCCTGTTCTTGCTGTTTATCTTTATCTTGTTGGTCTTTCTTTTCCTGTTCTTGTTTTTTCTTCAAAGCCAATTCATAATTTTTCTTGGCGTCCATATCCGTGGGATCGGCGATCAGGCCTTTTTTATAGCTTTCAAGGGCCTTATCGAACTGGTCCAGCCGGAAAAAAGAATTGCCCACGTTATAATAGAAACCGGCTTTGTTAAGGCCGGCTTTTTCCGGGTCGATCCGGGAGAATTCTTCCAGGGCTTCTTTATATTTTTTCATCTGGTAGAGGGACGAGGCCGTATTGTTTTTCAATTCAGCCGAATCCGGTTTAATGCCTTTGGCCGAGAGGAAATCTTGAAACGCCTGGTCGTATTTTTGGCCGTCATAGGCTTTAATCCCTTGCTGGTTCTTGCGGGCTGCCGGTTCGAACCAGTGCCAGAACAGCAGAAGCGGTACTATTAAAATGATTATTAATCTTTTTTCCATTGCAGTCGTTTCTCACTTAATAAGAATTCCACTAAGAGCAGGATTAAACCGATGAGTAGGGGATAGTGGAATCGTTTGATTTTATGTAATTGCACTTTTTTGGCCAGGACAGAGCGTTCATAGTGTTTCAGGGAATTGATAAAGGTATCGATGGAAGCGGGGTCGGTGAGGCGGAAGTATTGGCCGCCGGTTTGAGAGGCAATTTGGATCAGCGTATTTTCATCCAGGCGGGTTTTGACGATATTACCTTCTTTGTCTTTTTTCCAGCCCGTGACTTCGCCTTTTTCGTTTTTAATAGGGATGGGAGCGCCGGAGGCGACGCCGATGCCTACCGTAAAAATAATGGCCTTTTGTTTTTGCAGTTCGCCAATCGCTTGCTGCCAGGTTTTTTCCTGGTCTTCGCCGTCGGTAATGAGGATCAATACCCTATGTTCGCCCTGGGTTTTTTCAAAGGATTTCAGGGCCAGGAGCATCCCGCGTCCGAAGTCGGTGCCTTGTTCTTCCGACGGGCTGATATTGGAAGCGTCGGCCATCATTTTAAACGCCTCGTAATCCGTGGTAAGGGGGCATTGGACATAAGGGACGGCGGCGAAATTAATTAAGGCCACATAATCCGTTTGCAGGTTATCCACGATGCTGCCGATCAGTTGTTTGGCCACGTCCAGGCGGTTGGGTTTCAGGTCTTCGGCGTTCATGGAGTTGGAAGTGTCCAGGAGGAAGACCATTTCGATGCCGCGGATTTCCACGTTTTCGAATTGTTCGCCCCATTGGGGGCCGGCCAGGGCCAGGATGAAAAAGGCCAGGGCCAGGGTAATGAGGGAGGTTTTGAAAAAATCAATTTCGCGGCCGCTGCGGATGCCCAGGCGTTTATAGGCGGTGGAAGAGATGAAGGCATCCAGCAGCTTGTTTTTCTTATGAAAGTTGTATAAAGCAATAAGGATAAAGGCGGCCAACACAGCGAATAGCCAAAATGCTTCCGGGTTTGCAAAGCTCATTTTTTATTTTCTCCAGGGTTTAATTATAGCAGATTTTTAAATATTTGAGAAGGTGAGAAAAAAACCTTGGTGCCATGGTGCGCCATATTTTGGTGTCTTGGTGGCAAAAGTTTGGCCCCCGGCAGGGGTGGGAATTTTTTGTCTGGCGCTTAAAACTCTAACTCAGCCATTTGCCTGCCATAAAACCTACAAAACTTACTGCCGTGCTCAAGACCGTTCCCCAAATCATATCCACGATCGTGACAAGTACAGGCCAATCTTTTACAGTTGCGAGATTAGTGAGGTCATATGTAGCATATGTAATGAGTCCAAATAGAGCCGCTCGCAGAAGAGTGGTTTTTAGGGAGTTAGTCGCCAGTCCAGGCACAACTACAAAAACCAGGATACCCGCTATGAACAATAAATAGAAAATGATTGCCGGGAGCCAATTGGGGCTGGAAGCCATCAGGAAGCCGAGATACTTTCGATAAAAGGTACGCGCCACAAGGCCAAGCCAGACCATATCGATGGCGAAGAACGCGATAAATGTTACAATGTAGAGTTTGAGGTAATAAACTTTCATGTTTTACTCCTTATGAATGCAAACTCGGGTTCGCCCACAATAATCGGATCGATATGCATCAAATGACGAGTTTCGTTTTTTGTCCGCCGGGAATTTTGTTTGCATCCATGACCCAATGATAGAGGAAGAGGATGTGATTGTCAAGGGGAATATGTAGTCGATGATGAGGCACATAAAAAGTAGCCTGGCTGTTATGAAAATAGCCACAAAGGCACGAAGGCACAAAGAAACACCAAGAGGTTCATTATTAAAAAATCCTTGGTGTCTTGGTGGCAAAAGTTTTGATCAAACTTTTTCAAAAGTTTGGCCCCCGGCAGGGGGGGGTTGACAAAAATATTTTTGTCAAGTATAATGACAAAAGAAATTTTGTCAAGTATAACAACGGAGGTTAACTATGGCAATAAAGAACATCGCAGGCCAGCCGGTTCGGGGCGATAACTTTTTCGATCGCCCTGCCCTGGTAAGGGAGTTCCAAAAAAAGATCGACAGCGGCGGCAGTATTCTTATCTCTGCCCCCCGGCGTGTAGGGAAAACATCACTTATGTTCCATGTCCATGATATTGGCATGGATGGCTTTTATTTTATTCATATGATTACCGAATCGATCAACAGTGAAAACGAATATTTCAAACATATCTTACACCGGATTCTCGATACGGAATTTTTAAACATCTTTGAAAAGCAGTCGAAAAAAGCTTTCCACGTCTTAAAGGACTGGGCAGGCAGGATATCGGAAATCGGTATTAAAAAAATCAAATTCGCTGAGGGCCATTCTCTTGACTACCGTCAAGAATTCATTAATTTGATCAAAGAAATCGACCTGGAAGGTAAGAAATTGGTTTTGATGGTGGATGAATTCTCCCAGGCCGTGGAAAACATCATTGAAGATGAAGGAAAACGGCAAGCCATTCATTTCCTGCAATCCAACCGGGAACTGCGGCAAAACGATGATATTACCGGGAAACTCCAATTTGTTTTCGCTGGGTCCATCGGCCTGGAAAATATCGTGAGCCGTCTGA
>JAUPLE010000476.1 GCA_030837085.1 Acidobacteriota bacterium
GAAGGAACCCGCCTAAATTCCCAGGACGTGCCTACGCTGATTCAGCAACTCCCTATATTTCACCTTCATATTACCTGAGAGAAAACAGGTATCAATCAGATTCTCCCACCCGGGAAAAGCTATTGTAATTTTTCCGATAATACCCCGGATCACTTTCTCCGTTAAACCCAGTCTTTCCCTCCCATAATAATCAATCAGTAAGCGCGCCGTTAATCTCCGCCGTTTACCCCCCAGGGGAAGAGCAATTTCTTCCGCGGAACTCTCTAATGCAATCGATGAATTTAATAAATCGTAGGATGGAGATAATTCAATTTTATTGCCCCGGGTAACCAGGGAAAAATTTTTCAAATGCATATCCTCATTCCCGATTAAAAAATTAAATAGCGTTAAGCGAAAGAGCTTTATTTTTTCAAGGGCAGGAAATGTACAAAACCGCTCGATTACTCCCGCGACTTTTTCCATCGATGAATCGTATTTTGTGTCTCTCGAATTACCCGTCAATTGAGCAAAATCTTCCACGGGTAATTTTCTATTTCGTCCGATTCGATCAAACCGTTTAATAAAATAGGTCATGGTTCCATCTTTCGAATATATTAACCCATGATGCGGAGTTTCGATCCCGGCTAATTTTGCCATTTTCATAGACATATCTTCATTTTCAGGTAATTCAGGATAAATATAATTCCTGGGCTTTAGAATATATTGGCCATTCTTATCGACTATCTCAAATACTTTTTGTTTAAGATTTAAAACAGCGCTCAGCTTCGGTTGTACCCCCTGCACAGACATCTTAGAAGCTCTTTGGGCGGCTTCTCTTACTTGTTCTTCCGCCGAATAAGGGAATATATTAAGTTCGGTAAGACCTGGAGAGAGAATACAGAGACCGGACGGGGAATAAGTTGATTCTGTAAGTTCGTAAGTAATGGGGCAGCGATTCACAATGTCACCTTTCAGTCGCTTGTTTCACGGTTACAGCGCCCACCACGTCCTCTCCCACAGCCACCAACTGGCTGAACCAGTCATCTTTGTCGATTTTTCTCACCCGTAATAATCCCTCCAATTGATTTCCTTCAGGTAAAAGTCCCTCAAAAAAAGGCGGGAATTTATCGAATTCGTATGGTTTAGCAGATACCGGCATGGTAAGAGATACCGGCTCCCCTATATATCCCTGGTCATAGAGAAACGAATATTTTTCCCTTTTTTCGATTTCTTCAAGGGTCCCGGCCCTGACGCCGTGCATATATACTTTAGCTCTTCGCATGATCGTTATTCCTGGATATTAAGAATTCCAACGCCGGGCTTTCCAGGCGAATTTTTATATTCAGGGCGTCCAATACTTTCTTCAAACTTGAAAATTGAACGGTTTCTTTGCCATGTTCAATATCATAAATAACCGTCTTGCCGACGCCGGCAATATCGGCCAGTTCGAGACGGGAAAGTCCACTGTGTTTTCGATGCAACATGACGACATGCCCAATATCGATATCTTCCATAATCGGTCCTTTTTACCGTTTAAGCAGTAATATTTGACTCCAAGTTTATTTTATACAATCTAAATCGTATTGTCAACAAAAAAATACCGCTAAAGCGGCAATTTGTTTCTTATTTCATAGTGGAAAATGGGCCAGGTTGAATATTAATTTATATTGCCGAGCCACTCTTGCGGGAAAATACCGGAACATAATATTTCCAGGAACCGGGTCCGCGGTAAAACATCCTCGTTGAAATATAAGAAATGCCCCGGATCGAAATCCGGGTTACGGAAATCCAGGTTCAACCGGTTCCAGGGAATGTCAACGCCAAAAGACCGGCGCAGTTCAACGGGCAATTCGTTCCAATACGCGCTGCCCGGGTAAGCCTGGAAAAGATAAAACCCGCCATCTTCCAACGGCGGACGGTTGCGCCGAATAAAATCCGCGGTAGCCACGAGGTCCTCTTCGGTTTCGCCGGGAAATCCCACCATAAAGGCCGCACTGACTTTCATTCCCATGCCAACAGCCAGGTCAATTGCCTCCTGGTTCTGCGCCACGCCGGACTGGGGTTTGTATTGTTTCAATACCCGGTCGGAACCGCTTTCCGCCCCGAAACGAACGGAATCGAAACCAATGCTTTTCATGACCCCGGCGATTTCCTCGTCCAGGAGGTTGGCCCGCACAAAACCATGGAAAGAAACGCGGCCGCTCCATTTTTCCCTGCGCACCAGTTTGGCGAAACGGAAAAAACGTTCCCTGGGAATCACGGCCAGGTCGTCCAAAAAATGTATTTCCTCCACATCCAGATGGAGGATGTTTTCCGTGATCTCGCGGACCATCCGCTCCGGGGAAAAGAATCGCACCCCGTCCCAGAATTCGGTTGAAGTACAAAACCGGCAGTGATACGGACAGCCGCGTGAGGAAAACAGAGCGGCGGCTTTTGGGTACACGTGGTTGATTACAGGAACAGGAATAGGAAGGACATCCAGGGATTCCAGGCAAGCCCGCGGCGCAGTGTATTCGATGCGTTCTTGCTCTGCTTCAGGGCAAAAAACAAGCCCGGGGATCTTTCGCAGCAAATCCGCCGTGAAAGCGCCGTGTTCATGGTAAAGCCGCAATAAGTCCAAAAATGTCTGTTCTCCTTCGCCGAGGATACCGATATCAAAGGGTCCGGATTTAATTTCCGACGGTAAGAAAGTAATATGATAGCCTCCCAGCAGGATGGGGACATTTAGTTCTTTTTTAAATATATCGGCCAGGTATTTGGCGGAGTCGAAAACCGGGGTGACTGCCCC
>JAUPLE010000477.1 GCA_030837085.1 Acidobacteriota bacterium
AATTTTCTCATCGATGTTTTTGACCTCAGCGGCCTTTAATTTTAAAACATCGTCGCCGTATTTATATATATCGAGTAACTTTTTTTCTTCCATATTGTCATTATAAAGATTTTAGTGTATCCTGTCAATTGAAAAAAATCTCATAATATGCTATAGATTATAGCTAATGAAAGAAAACAATAAAATTTTTATAGTAGGCAGCGCCGGGGCTTCGAAATTGGAAGCCGCAACCGGGGCCAGGATGACGGTTATTTCCAGAGAAGACTTGCATATGAGGGACGAGAAGTTCAATAACGCTATTGTCTTCATCGATAACAACCCTGGGTATACTGTGAAAATAAAAGAAGCGCTGCTTCTTAACCCGGGTATCAACTTTATTCTTTATTATAACGAGCCTTTGTCGCCTTCCCAACTGGTGGAATTTGTTAAAAGCGGCGTTACTGAATTTGTGTCCCTTGACGATGCGGGTCAAATCAAAGATTTGGTCAAACGCTTTGCAAACATGGGAAGCGGCGGCGAGTCCCAGGTTAATTATTTCAACAACCTGGTGACCAGGTTCCGGGATATCGGGATCATTACCAACAGCAGCCGGATGGCGGAGATTTTTTTAAAAGTAGAGAAAATTGCCCAGAGTAATTCCACTGTGTTGATTTCCGGGGAAAACGGCACGGGCAAGGAGTTGATTGCCAGGGCCATTCATTTTCTTAGTCCCAGGCGCAGCGGCAAATTTGTCGGGGTCAATACCGGCGCCATTCCTGAGAACTTACTGGAAGATGAATTATTCGGTCATGTCAAGGGCTCTTTTACTTCGGCCCTTAAGGACAGGAAAGGGAAATTTGAATATGCCGACGGCGGCAGTATTTTCCTGGATGAGATTTCCAATATGCCTGCGATGCTGCAGGTGAAGCTTTTACGAATTTTGCAGGAGCGGGAGTTTGAGCGTATTGGCGACAACCAGACGGTGAAAGTGGATGTGCGGGTGATTGCCGCCACGAATAAGATTATTAAGGAGTTGGTGGACAAGGGGGACTTCAGGGAGGATTTGTATTACCGTTTGAATGTTATCCCGATTCATTTGCCGCCGTTAAGGGAGCGGAGGGCGGATATCCCGGTTTTGACCAATTATTTTTTAATGAAATATTGTCGTATTAATAATTTTAGTGCCAGGCGCATTACGCTTCCTGCGCTGCGGATACTGCAATCTTATTCGTGGCCGGGGAATGTCCGGCAATTGGAAAATATTATTGAGCGGATGGTGGTTTTGAATCCTGACGCTTCGGTTTTCATGCCGCAGGATGTCCCGGACGAGGTTAAGCCGGATGTTGTCCAGGAAGAGAGCAGCCCGGGTATTCCCGACGAGATACCGGATGAAGGGTTTTCGCTTACGGATGCGGTGCGCGGCATGGAGAAGCGATTGATTTTGAAGAGTCTTGAGAAGACGGCCTGGAATAAGCAGAAGGCGGCCGAATTATTAAAGATTAAGCGCACGACGTTAATTGAGAAGATCAAGAAAATCCAGGAGGAAGAGTAATCAAAAGTTGTAGGAAGTGGAATGAACAGAAGTTTTAGGAAGTCCAGAAACCATTTTTCAAAATGGTTTCTGGTCCCCGAAGGGAATTGAAACAGATGTCAAAAGTAAAAGCTCTTAAAGAGGATGTATATAAAAAAATAGCCGCCGGTGAGGTGGTGGAGCGGCCGCTTTCGGTGGTGAAAGAGCTGGTAGAGAATTCCATCGATGCCGGCGCGGATTCGATCAAAATAGAGATTGCCGAGGGCGGGAAACGGTTAATCAAAGTGGTTGATAACGGGAGTGGTTTTGATGCCGAGGATATCGAGCCCGCGTTTAAGAACCATTCCACTTCCAAGTTAAGTGAGCTTTCGGATTTTGACAATCTTTTAACGTTGGGTTTCCGGGGGGAGGCGCTGCCGTCGATCCTGGAAGTCTCGAAAATAGAAGTCGAAACTTCAAGTAATTCCGACGGTTCCGGTATTCGCTGCGTATTTGAAGGGGGGCAGTTGGCGCTGCGGGAGGCGATTGCATGCAGTCGTGGGACTACGATGGTGGTCAAGGATTTATTTTTCAATTTCCCGGTGCGCCGGAAATTTTTAAAAGCCGAGCGTACGGAATTGGGCCAGGTGCTTTCGTTTTTGGAGCCGGTGGTGTTGGTGAATTTCAATATCAGTTTCGAAGTAGCTCATAACGGCAAAACGGTTTTTCTTTATAAAAAGGCAGAGAGTTTAAAAGAGCGCGTCTACCAGGTTTTCGGCAAGGATTTCCTTGATTCTCTCCAGGAGGTAGATATTGGGCTTGAGCAGTATCGGTTGAAAGGTTTTATTTCGAAGATAAATACAGGTGAATCGGTAAAGAAGCACCAGTATTTTTTTGTAAATGGACGGTCTATCCGGGAGAAAACTCTTATTGCCGCTTTTAACAATACGTTTACCGGTTTCCTGGAGAAGAACAGGTATCCGGTGGGCATAATTTTGCTGACAATCCCGCCGCGGGAGGTAGATGTCAATATACATCCGATGAAGTTGGAGATAAAGTTCGAGGATGCCAAAGCGGTATACCGGTTCATCAAGTATGCAATTGAGCGCACTTTTTCAAGC
>JAUPLE010000478.1 GCA_030837085.1 Acidobacteriota bacterium
ATGCTAAAGCGGGCTTCAACTGTGCATGCCTTTGGAGAAGATTGTCGGTGAGCCGTATACGGGAAATCTGTACGTACGGTTCGATGAGGGGAGCGGGTTATCCCCCGCTCCTACTCGACCGGCTAGCTTGATTTTTCTCGGTACTCAAAAGTCCTTCTCTTCATCGTACAGGACAATATAGGTCCGGATAACGATCCCGTCGAAGGTTTCCTTTTGCTCCCGAATCCTGGCCAGGTTTACCGTATTGGGAACAAACACCAGGTAAAGGGCTTCAGTTAAACCCAGGGTTTTGGCATAGTAGGCCAACTGGTTTTTACCTTTTTCAAATTGGAAAATATCCCGGTATATTTTAAATTCGACGACATATTCGTTGTTCTCAATATTGATGATGAGGTCGCACCTACCCAACCCACTGTGGGGCTCCAGGTAATTCTTACCTTCGAACACCTGGACCAGGGCCTGGATATAGGTCTCGAAACTATAGGCCAGGGCAGCTTCTTTAATGCTTTTATAGCGACCGGTTTCCTCGTCTTTTTCCCGGAAATATTTAAAACTGCGCCTTTTTACATAATCTTTGTAATGACCGATGATAAGATCGAAATTTAAACGCCGACTTTTGCCGTCTTCTCCCAGGCAAAACAGGGTCCTTAAATCGATATTCTTAAGAAACCGCCCGCGCTCTCCATTGGTATAGGGGTAAAAGGCGGCATAAACGGCCTTCATGTACATGGGCACCCAGAATTCCACGTAGCCCTCTTTATCTTTTTTGATGAGTCCTTGTGCATGGAGGAATTTTATTTTGTCATCGTTCACCTGGTATTTTTCTTTTTCCCCGGTGAATAAGAGTCTTTCCAGGAATGCGCGGTGTTGTTTGGCTTTATTGATAATATTGGCGATATTTTTATCGATGGCTTCGGTCAGGTACCAGTCTTCCACCACCAGGTAATCGTTATAATCAATGAGCTCTTTTTGGGGGTTACGTGCCACCAATTGATAAGCAAAGCCGTTGACCAGCCCGGGTTGGTTGGCAGTAATGGCGCATATTTTTTCTTTGGCTTCCGGGTGGAAAAACTGGCCGGTCTCTTCTTCGTGCATGTGGAGCAGCGTGAAGGTTTCTTCATCGGTAAAGTAGGGGACTTCCAGGTTATCGGCAATATTAAAGGGGCTGGCATTATCTTGCACCACGCCCACGATATTACTGACCCCTACCAGGATGGCGGATTTCAGGCTGTGCTCATCGCGGAAGTGATAAAGGTTACGGATGGTATGGAGAAATTGGCCGAAAATCTCTTCATTCAAGCCTTCGATTTCATCGATAATGAAAACGATTTTCCTATCCTTTACCCGCATGAGTTCATCATAAACATCTGAAAATAGCTTTCCTTTCAATTCGATTTGAAGCGTTTCCTTGAATTTATTGGCTATGGATGTTAAGAAACTTTTTTCAGTGGCGCTTTTGAAATTTTCCACATTGATGTGGAGCACCTGGTAACCGATGACCGCCAGTTCTTTTGCCAGCATCCTGAAGTAAGTGCTTTTCCCGGTCTGGCGGGGCGCCCAGATGGTAAAGTATCTTCTTTTTTTTACCAGGTCTATTCCTCTACGGATCAAATTTTCCCGGGTTAAGGTGTAGTGTTCGTCCGGGATGTTCGGGCCCGAGGTATTGAAATAACGCTTTGCTGTTTCGATCATACAAATAGTATATTATAAACGGGTATACTTTTCAAGTGTGGCATAAAAAAGCGGCAGGCCGATTTTAACTTTTTAATGATTGCATTTATCATAGCTTTCAGTATATAATTACAAAGTAAAAATAGGAGGTTCGGTCCATGTATTATGAAATTACGCATCCCCTGGTGAAACATAAGCTCACCGTATTAAGAAACAATGTAACCCAGCATAAGCAATTTAGGGAACTGGTGAGCGAAATCACCATCCTCTTGGGCTACGAGGCCATGCGAAACCTGGAAATCGAACCACTGAAAGTCGTAACGCCGTTGGCCGGGACCGTGGGGGCAAAGTTGCGCAGCGACATTGTTGTTATCCCCATATTACGGGCAGGGATGGGCATGTTGGAAGGGATGCTTTCGTTGTCGCCCAATGCCAGGGCAGGTTTTGTGGGTATTTATCCCGATCCGGTGACAAAGCAGCCGATCTCTTATGCTGAAAAGTTGCCCCAGGGGCTTATGTCTCCCCACTATTTTATTATCGATCCCATGTTGGCCACCGGTAATTCAATAGTTGCGGCCATCAACACGCTTAAAGAAAACAATTGCCGTCCTGTCACCGTCATTACGCTAATCGCGGCGCCCGAAGGAATCAAGCGGGTGGAAGAAATTCACCCGGATGTCGATATTTATACAGCCAGCATTGATGAATGCCTGGATGAAAATAATTACATTGTGCCCGGCCTGGGCAATGCCGGGGATCGCCTTTTCGGTACTGAATAATTTGGGATTTCTTTCATGCTTTTTTTGGTTTGAGAGTTCTTAGGAGGTTTAATATAAAATGGATGTCATCCAATTGCTCGAAAAATATGAAGAGGAAATTGTCGAAAAAGCCACCGGCGCTTTGGAGCGCACACCGCTGAAACATTACAAAAGCAGCGGGTCCGAACTGAACAAACAGCGCTTGAAAAAGCTTTCCGACCTGGTTTTGACCAGTATCAAGAAAAAAAACCTGATCCCTTTGATCGATTATATCCAGGATGTGGCGCAGGAGCGTTTCGAATCCGGGTTCCCTATTTATGAAGTCCTGACTGCCATTAATGTGCTGGAAGAAGCCATGTGGAAGAAAATTGTAAAAGAATTACCGCCTTCGGAATTTGCCGACTCCATCGGCATGGTCAGTACAGTGCTGGGCAGCGCCAAAACCACCCTGGCAACCACCTATGTATCGCTGGCCGGCAACACGAAAATTCCAACCCTGGACCTCTCGTCACTCTTTAAATTTAAATGAGCCGGAAACTGGAAAAACCGGATGTTTTTTAAGAAGAAAAAAAAACTGATGGTGCTGGGCATCGACGGGGCGCCCTATGAACTAATCAACCATCTCGCTGAAACCGGGGTAATGCCCAATATAAAAAAGCTGATCGCAAAATACGGGATGAAAAAAACAAAAGCGCCGCTGCCGGAAGTCTCTTCGGTCTCCTGGACCTCTTTTATGACCGGCATGAACCCGGGGGAGAACAGTATTTTCGGTTTTATGGAAATAAACCGGGACGATTATTCCTATACATTTCCTTCCTTTCGTTCGCTGCCAGTGCAGGCGCTCTGGGAGGTAATCGGCTCAGGGAAATCTAAAAAAAGGTCTATTATTATAAATCTTCCCGGCACTTACCCGGCGCGGCCAATGAACGGTATCCTCGTCTCCGGTTTTGTCGCCCCGGACCTGGAAAAATCCGTCTACCCGGAATCGCTGCTGCCGCTGCTGAAAATAATGAATTACCAGGTGGATGTAGACGCTTCCGCCGGCAGGGGAAATAAAAAAATATTTATTAAAGAACTGAACCACATCCTTGATAGTCGTTACCGGTTCTTTAATAAGATGGTGGGGCAAAAATGGGACCTGTTTTTTTTTATTATCACTGAAACCGACCGGCTGCACCATTTCTTGTTCGACGCCCTGGAAGACCCTGGTTCGGAATTCTACTCCGACGTATTGGCTTATTACGGGAAAATCG
>JAUPLE010000479.1 GCA_030837085.1 Acidobacteriota bacterium
AGAAATCGACCGCATCGAAGCGGTCAAAAGTCCGGCCTCTTCCATATACGGCGCCAACGCCTACTCCGGCGTTATCAACATCATTACCAAAACCCCGAAGCAACTACGCGGAACCACCTTCCATTTCACCGGCGGCGAACGGGATACGGTCATCGGCTCCATACTCCATGCCGGGGAATTGGCCAATGGAAAACTTAAGTACAAAATTTCCGCCGAATACGACCAGATAAGGGGATGGCAGGACCCAAAGGAAAAAAACGCCGAAGTCTTGAGGTTCAATGCCCTGGCCGATTACTCCCTGGGTAAAAAAGGACGGTTGGTTTTTTCCGCCGGGCGCGTCCACTCCAAAAATAGAAAATTACTCTCGGGCAGTTACATCGGCGCCGGATTGATCAATGATAAAAACGATTACCTCCAGGTGGAAGCAGAATTCGGCCGCCTAAAATTCCGCACCTTTTATAAAAGCGAGAAACCCAGTATCGTGTGGAACCTGACCGGGGAACCACAGGCATGGAGCATTGCCACCTTAAATGCAGAATTATTCCATTCCTTCAATTTGAGTAAAAAACACGCCCTGGCCTGGGGAATGGATTACCGGTACAATGCCATGGAAAAAAATCCCTTTATCCTCAAAGATCACCATCAAAACCTCTGGGCCATGTTTCTTGAAGATGAGATAAAATTCTGCAATAAACTCCGCTTAACCATGGGCGCGCGCTATGACCACCATCCCCTGGTTAAAGGCCATCTCTCCCCCCGCGGAAGTATTTTTTATTCCCTCTCGAAAAACCATATTTTTAAATTCTCTATCACCCAGGCCTATCGCAACCCGTCTTTTATCGAATCTTACATTTATATCGAAAAGCAATTGGAACTGACCCTGCCCTCGCCTTTTCCACCCATGAAAATTCCCTATGCATATATTTCAACGGGCAATGCCGGCCTTAAACCGGAAGTGGTTACTTCCTTTGAAATCGGGTATCATGCCACCTGGTCCAGGCATCTTAAATTGGACCTGGATTTGTTCTACAACCGGTACAAAAATTTCTTTTCCATCAGCCGGACCGTGACATTCTATGCACAAAATGAGATTTTCCCCGGGTTCCCCGGTGGTGTATTCCCCAAGACCATGGTGTCTTCTTTTGAAAACTGGGGCAACGGCTCAGGCATGGGGGGAGAAATAAACCTGGATTTTTCAGTAAACAACCGGATTTCCGGGTTTCTCAACTATTCCTACCAGATCATTAAAAATAAAGACGATGACCCTGCCACTCTCAATATCGATGAGAAGAACCAGGTGCGGCCCGAAAATCCCAAACATAAAGCCAACGCCGGGTTACGCTTTTTATTCAAAAATGGCATTTCCCTGAACCTCCTGGCCCATTGGGTGGATAAAACCCGGAAAGTGTTCACCGACAGCAGCGGAAGAACCTATTTAAGCCCGGTAAAGGCTTATTTTCTTTTTAATCCCCGGTTGGGCTATACCTTCTGGAATAAAAGAGCAGAAATAGCGCTGGCGGCATTCAACCTGTTCAATAGCATTCATTATGAATACCCCCTGGGTGATAACCCCGCTCTTCCCGCCGGTGAAGAGATCGGCCGACGGGTCACCTTAAGCCTGGAACTTAAATTTTAAAGCCCAATGCCATTAAAGAAATTGTTAATCCTGTCCGTTTGCTTTATTCTTTGGCTGCCGTGTATATTGGTCGGTTTTGAAGAAAGTACACCATGGCAGATTGCCGTGGTAAAAGAAATGAATATCCCTGAGTATGATTCCGCGATAGCAGGATTCCGGAAATTACTGGAAAAAGAAAAGGTCCATGCCCGGCTAAAAATATTTGACCGGGATGAGCGATTAGTGGTTTACCGGGTAAAAGAGGTGAAACCCGATTTGATATTGACATTGGGGGCCACTGCCACCCATTTGATCTCCGGGGAAATTAAAAATATTCCCATCGTGTTTTCCATGGTGATGGACCCCAAAGGAAGTAATATACCCCCCACTATTGTCGGCGCTTCCGTGGATATCCCGGTAAAGATGCAGTTTGAAACATTGAAAGCCGCGGTCCCCACCTTAAAAAGCATCGGCGTGGTGTACAATCCCACTGAAAATGAAGCCGTTATCCAGGAAGCCAGGTTGGCGGCCAATGACCTGGGATTCATTTTAAAGACTTTCCCGGTCGATTCCGAACAAGAAATCCCTAAAATATGCGCTTTACCCATCGATATCTTGTGGATTATCCCGGACCGGGTGGTGTGTAAGCAGGTGATTATCCTCCGGTTTCTTAAATCCGGGATAAAAAACAATATCGGTGTAATAGGATTTACACGTTCTTACGCCAAAGCCGGCGCCCTATTGGGGATTTCCTGCGACTACGAAGATATCGGCAGGCAATCGGCTGAAATTGCGCTGAAAATATGGAAAGGGGAAAGTTCCCGGGATTTAAAAATGACGGCGCCCCGCAAAGTTAAGCTTTACATCAATAAAACCGTCGCCGACCTTTTGGGAATAGCCATTCCCGACGCCATCAGCAAAAAAGCCAGCGAGGTCTTTTAATGATAAGACTCAGCATCGCCACCAAAATTACCTTGTATGCCTTTACATTAATTTTTATTGCCAACGCTTTCCTGGCCTGGTTTTTTATCCACCATGAAACCGCTGCTTTAACCGGGGAATTGGATGAACGGGCCTCCTCCATTGCCAGGAACCTGGCGTATAATAGTGAATACGGGGTACTGGTGAAAAATAAAGAAGACCTGGACCGGCTGCTGAAAGGGGTTATTAATGAAAAAGATGTAGTGTTTGCTAAAATATTGGATAAGCAAGGAAACATGATTACCCGCCTGGGGCAGGAACACAATTCCCACCTGGGGATCAAAGAATTCTGGGCCCCGGTTATTTCCTCCCCTGTTTCTAAGGAAGAAATGCAGTTGGACTCGCTGGAGAAACCGGCCAAAGCAGGAAAAGAAGAGGTCATCGGCCGGGTGTGCCTGGGAATTTCCCTGGCAGACTTGCAAAGAAAAGCCGACCAGGTAACGCGGATTACTTTTTTAATTATTGTTATCACTATATTTGGCGCCAGCTTCGGCGCTTTTTTAGGACTCAGATATCTCATCCGACGGCCCTTTAAACAGTTGATTGCAAGTGTGGAGCGAATCGGTAACGGCGATCTTGCGCACCGGGTCCGGCTCAGGAGCTCGGATGAAGTGGGACGCCTGGCCGGCGCCTTTAATATGATGACGGAGAACCTATCCAAAACCCTGGTATCCAAGGAAGCCGCGGAAGTAGCCAACCGCGCCAAAAGCGAGTTCCTGGCCAATATGTCCCATGAAATCCGCACCCCCCTGAACTCCATCATCGGCATGACGGAATTCACCCTGGAAACCCAACTTACCGATGAACAGCACAACTATTTGCGCGTGGTGAAGAATGCTTCCAACTCGTTATTGCTCCTGATAAACGACATCCTGGATTTTTCCAAGATGGAATCCCGCAGCTTAACCCTGGAGAAGATCGATTTCGATCTCTGGAACACCATCGAATATGCCGTGGATACGCTTGCGTTGAAAGCGTCGCAAAAAGGATTGACCTTAACCTGTCATATTAAACCCGAGGCGCCTTCATATGCCGTGGGAGACCCGGGCCGGCTGCGGCAAATTATTGTAAACCTCGTGGGGAACGCCGTCAAATTCACCGATGCCGGTGAAGTCGCCCTTTCCTGCGAAGTAGAGCGGGAAGATAAGGATAATAACGGCATTTGGCTCCATTTCAGGGTATCGGACACCGGGATCGGCATCCCGGGGAAAAAAATAGACAGTATCTTCGATATGTTCAGCCAGGCAGATACTTCCACCACCCGGCAATACGGTGGGACCGGGTTAGGCCTGTCCATTTCCAAACAACTGGTAGAATTGATGGATGGGAAGATCTGGGTGGAAAGTGAAATCGGTAAAGGCAGCACATTTCATTTTATTGTCCAATTCCGTTTGTCCGCCCTTAAAAAAAACAGGATAAGCGAAGCCGAGATGGCGACTATGAAATCGCAGCAGCTTCGTATTTTGATTGTGGACAGTAAGGCGTCAAACCGTGAAGTATTATGCGATATATTATCTTCCTGGGGATTTTCTTACCGGGAAGTCCCGGATGGAAAAAGTGCGCTGGCAGAGATCGAAAGCGCCGGGAAAGAAAGTAATCCCTATCATATTATGATTGTCGATGCCCAACTGCCGGATATGGATGGGTTTGAGATCAGCCGGCGGATCAAAGAGGGGCCCGCCTCAAGTTCGCTAAAGATCATTATGCTTACCTTAATCGGGCGGTTGGGCGACGCAGCCCGCGCCATGGAAGCCGGTATTTCCGCATATCTTGTCAAACCGGTTAAACGTTCCGACCTATTCGACGCCATCATGAATTTACAAAAAGCCAACCGCAGAACTCAACCGGCCCCCGTACCGGAACTGATTACGGCGCATTCGATACGGGAGGAGCGACTGCGACAAAAACCGTTGATCCTCCTGGCCGAAGATAATCATTCGAATCGTGAATTATATACCACGATGTTGGAAAGGGCCGGGTATTCTATTATTGCGGTAGAAGACGGTTCCAAAGTATTGGCAATCTATGAAAAACATCCTTTTGACTTAATATTAATGGATGTGCAAATGCCCAACCTGGATGGAATAGCCACATCTCATTGTATCCGGGATAAAGAAAAATCCACCGGGACTCATATCCCCATTATCGCAATGACGGGCCGGGCCGCGGAAGAAGACCGCCTCCAGGCCCTGCAAGCCGGGATGGATAAACATATCGCCAAACCCTTTACCCGGGATAAACTCCTTGAAGTCGTTAAGGAACTCATTGTCGATAAATCGCCTGTTCCGGCCAATATGCCCACGGTGCAACCGGCGCCGGCCGCGGCTCCTTCGGCAGGGGAAAAAGAGGCAGCCCCGGACGCCCTTTTAAATGTCCTGGTGGCTGAGGATAATAAAGAGAACCAGCAAGTGGTGGCTGTTTTGCTGGAGAAATTGAACGTGGCCTATGGCTTTGCCGAAAATGGCTACCAGGCATTAAAAAAACTGGAAAACCATGTCTATGACTTGGTGCTCCTGGATATGCAAATGCCGGTAATGGACGGTATGGAGACCATCAAGCATATTCGCGCCAATAATGAACACAAAGACCTTTATGTGATTGCCTTAACCGCCCATGCGCTTATAGGCGACGCTCAAAAATATATTGCCGCCGGATGCAATGACTACATCTCAAAACCCATTGATAAAGATAAATTCAGGGAAAAAGTAAAAAATTTAATCGCGAAAAAGCGGGCGGCGTCCGCACCCTCCTAGCACGGCCCCGGGCTGGGGGAAAAGGATACAATTAGGTTTACGAAACCTAAACCAAATTGGTCCCCGCACTGAGGAAACTCTGGGAAGCGGTGAGGATAGTCTGGGAAGAGGTGAGGAAACTCTGGGAAGCGGTGAGGATAGTCTGGGAAGAGGTGAGGAAACTCTGGGAAGCGGTGAGGATAGTCTGGG
>JAUPLE010000480.1 GCA_030837085.1 Acidobacteriota bacterium
GTCTATTTTAAAAATGGACTCTTAAATGAGGAATAAAAAAATGATCCAGCGAGTAATGTTAAATAAGGCTGCAGCTTTTAAATTGCTCTTTTTGTTACTGGTCGCAACCCTTCAACTAGATGCCGGAACCGGGCAAAATCCGGACATAAAAATGGGATTTACCGCGGTGGATATCCACGGAAACCCGGTTCATGTACCCGGAAAAGGCAAGACTCTCCTTTTGTTTTTCAATCCTGGGAATACCTATGAAAAAATGATTGTCTTTTATACGCAGGCATTGCATAATAAGTTTAAGGAACAAGGTTTTCAGGTAATCGGTATTGCCAGGGGAGAAGAATCCCGGTTGAAAAGTTTCGCTCAGAAGAGTGCGACGCAATTCCCTTTTGTTCTTGATAAGGATTCCAGGATACAGGAACTATTTGGAGTTGCTGAATGCTGCGGGGCCACTATTATTATTGATCATGATGGGAATACCCGGCAATCTTTCAAAAATCTGCTTGACGAAGGGAACTTGAGGCAACTGGTGGAAAAAGAGGTGTCCGGAAAAATAACGTATGATTTTAATCGGCTTCCACAGCAGGTATTCATTACAGGAAAGAAAGTCCCTGATATTCCCCTGGAAGACGCCGGAACAGGCGAAACATGTAGTTTTGAGGACATAGCCATCGATAACCTGGTGGTTACTTTCTTTTCCTCGTTGTGTGGGATATGTAAAACAGGTAAAAGATTGCGAACCATTGCCGATGTCGAAAGAGATTTAAAGGCAGGGCGGAAGGATGATGTTACATTCTTATTGGTTTTCATGGGGCCTTTTGATAAGGAAGACATCCTTGAATATGGGAAAAAACTCCCGATGCCCTACGATACGTACATCACGAAATACTTGTTTTCCGAAGAGGAAAAGTACATTACCGATAAAGATTTGAAAACTGACCCGTTAACAATCTTATTGGATAAAGAGAAAAAAATTGTTTTCATGGAAGAGGCGGGAATATCCGAAGAGAATCTTTCAACCCGCTTATTGGAATTTATTTCAAGGAGATAATATGAAAATTAAGCTATTTATTGCGGTTGTCCTGTTGTTTGTTGTCTGGTTGCAAGGGGAACCCAAAACTCAACCCGGTTCAGACCCTGTGCTAGTAAAAACAAGCACCGTTCAACTCATTGAAATCTTTAGGATTGCGGATTTAAAACCTGCGCCAAAGCCTGCATATCCAGTAATTGATAGTTTTTTTGATATCGATGGGGAAAACTGTTATTATTTGATCGATGGAGGCAATCACCGGATTTTAAAGTACAACCCCAAAAAGGAATTCATCTGCCAGATCGGGAGTATCGGGCAGGGAGATAAAGATCTTTATCACCCCGCGGCTATATTGATAGACGGCCATTCTATCCTGGTAGCGGATAGTGGCGGGCAGAAAATCAAACGATTCTCATTATCCGGTGAGTTTATTTCGTCATTCGAGATAAAAGACGGTATCCATTTGAATACAATTGAAGTGTCTGATGGAAAAATATATTGCGATATTCGTTTTGATTCACTTGATTGGAATAAACGAAAACTGCTCTCGGTTTTTGCAACCAATGGGAAGTATTTAGTGGAATTAGGGAAAGGCTTGGATGTACCGGATTGGACATCTTACCGATTTTTCAATTCGTCATTGTTCCGGGTCCGAAATAATTATATTTACGGGGCTTTCAAACATTACCCGGTGATGTTCAAGTATACACTGGATGGACGCGTTATCTTTTATAATAACCTGGGGGAAATGAACATTTCAGAAATTACTGAAAAAAACAAAGAGGTAAAAGAACAAGGCATGGATACGCCTCAGAAAAAGATTTCAAATCAACAAAACATGGTAAAGGTAAAAGGATATTGCAGTGGATTTGGCGTCGATGATGAAAGTCATATTTATTATGGTACTTTATCTTCCTCAGGAGTGTCAATTATTCTTCATTTCGATGCCGAGGGAAAATTGATAGAAAGATTGATATTAGAAAAGGACAACCGGCCAATCAAAATGATGGGATTTTTCATTCGAAAAGCCCGCAAATATGTTATTGGCTATGTTGAGAAATTTGCTGATGCAGGTTTATTCTTACTCTGACCAAAATTAAAATAAGGAGAATATATTATGAATCGTAAAAAAAAGTTAATTTGGACATGCATTGGGCTTGCGGTAATTGCGCTGCTGATACCGGTAATCAAGGTATCAGGATCATGTGCGGCTGTCCTATACTGCCCAAATGGGAATGTCATCTGGTGTGAAACCTTTGGATCTTGTCCTGTAGATACTTGCTCCACCGGCTTCGAATATGTTTATTGTTATTGCTCAATGACAAGTTATGTCTATGTTAGCTGTTATAGTGGCGCAAAAACACCTCTGCCACCGGTTAATTGATTTTTAATTTATTTTCAACAGGGGGAAAGCAAGCTTTCCCCCTGTTTTTTAGAAACCCGAACAAAAGGAGAATATAATTAATGAATATATCAAGATTTTACGCAAAACCGTTGTCAATCTTTTTCTTAATAGTCATTTTTACTATTACCTGCCAGTTTGTCAGCAGGGCCAGTGATCAGCAGCTTACGCCGGCGCCGGCGCCCGCTTTTGGCCAATCAACCCTGGAATTTGACGGAGAGGTCATCCTTATCAACTCAGAAGCTTCTACCAACGCCACTTTGTCTTTTATTACGGATATGAAAATTGACAGCCGGGGGTACTTCTATCTACTTGACCCCAAACATAAAGGAGTCTTAATATTCGATGGAAAGGGCGCTTATGTCAAAACTGTCGGCTCTCTCGGCCGCGGGCCCGGGGATTTTTCAATGCCGTGGAAACTGTTCATAGACAGTCGCGATCATATTTATATTTACGATATCGGCAATTTTAATGTAACCGAACTAACCCCGGAATGCAAAGTGCAGCAGATTGTCCGAATAAGCAAAATGATGGGCAGTCATTTTTTTGTCAATTCCCAGGGAGATATATTCGGGTTTATCCGGGATATGGATCAAACCGGCGTAATACGCAGGCTGGTAAAATATGATCAGAAAGGGGTGCAGTCTGCGTCTCTTTTTGATTTTAAGGATTCGGGCTTTTTTGTGAAACGAGGGCAAGAAGGCAGTGGCGTCATGGGAGGGGTATCTCATGAATACACTCCAAACGCATATCTATCCCCCCTGGATTATGACACTTTCTGTTACGGGTATAACCTGGAAGAAAAAATCTATATTTACAATGTAAAGTCGGCAGCGGTTAAAATGGCTCTGTTACCCGGCAAAAAAGAACCGATATCAAGCGACGAGGA
>JAUPLE010000481.1 GCA_030837085.1 Acidobacteriota bacterium
CACATGGAAAGGTGGTGGTTGGCGGGGGATAGGCGTATAACGAGGCGCCTAATTCCCCCCAATTAATAAGACCTCCCGGAGGGAGGCCGTTTCTTTTTGGTTCCGGCTCGACCGGGCTAAGTAAAGTTGTCTTAAAGGTTATGGATTTACAGATAACCAGGCATTATCTTTTTCTGAAGGTGGCGGATGAAGAGGATAATACAATCGTCAAGTTCATAAATAGGAAGAAAAATGAAAAAGAGGATATCCTAGATATTGTCTATAAGCAGTAGAAATACCAGGCGCGTACCGGGAAGCGGCGGTGGGTTTAAAGAAGCGGATGGAGGAATTAAAAAGCCGGAGTTTATGGGTCATACTATTGGTATGGGGCCATGTCGTAATGAGCCGTAAGGATGAGAAACAATTTGGGATAAGGGAATCGCACCGGTGGTTTAATATCGTGGAAAACACATATTCTGACTGTCTCCGAACACTTCCACTTAATAGTATAAATATAAAGTTCTTTTGAGAATTACCCGGAGTTGGATTTCTTTGAACTTTTATCCATGCTATTGCCAAAACTCGAACACCATATTATACTATGTACTTTTATGGAGCTTATTTAATTATGAGTAATGAAAAGAAAAAATATTATGCAGTACTTTGCGGGCAAAAACCGGGAGTCTATACGAAATGGTCCGGTGAAAACGGCGCGGAAGTCCAGGTGAGAGGGTTTCCCGGCGCTCGATACCGGGCGTTTCCCTCCGTCAGGGAAGCGGAAGCCTGGCTAAAAGACCCGGATAAACCCCAACAAGCGGTGGAAACGGAAACAGTGGAAAAAGGCAAGGTTATTATTTACGCCGACGGCGGCTGCATTGATAATCCCGGCCCCGGCGGCTACGGTGTGGTACTGCTCCACGGCGATAAACGAAAAGAGCTTTCCGCCGGTTACCGGCTCACCACCAACAACCGGATGGAACTCATGGCCTGCATCAAAGGCCTACAAACTTTGAAATATTCATGCCCTGTTATTCTTATCAGCGATTCCCGGTACGTAGTGGACGGCATGGAAAAAGGTTGGGCCCGGCGCTGGAAAGCCAAAGGCTGGATGCGCAACGCAATCCAACCGGCGGAAAACGCCGACCTGTGGGCCCAGCTCCTGGATTTATGCGACAGTCATACCGTCGAGTTTTCCTGGGTCAAAGGCCACGCCGGCCATACAGAAAATGAACGCTGCGATAAACTGGCAAAAAAAGCGGCCCTTTCTGAAGAGAATTTATTATTGGATACAGCATATGAAATCGGGGCCACCACTGCCGGAAATCCCCAAAAATCGTTGTTTTAGAAAAAAACTTGGTGTCCTGGCGCCCTGGTGGCCCTGGTTTTACGTGATTAAACCGTTACGCGAATGGGTAAAATAACCGACGTGATTTCATCCCAATGTAACTCATTTTGAATGGCAAAAGCCGTCTGGTTGTGAAGCATTTTATGAAAAAACTTTTCCTTGCGAAAAACCAGTTTGCCGGTGAAAACCGTAGATTTGGGAAATTCGGATTTCATCGACTTGCACAAATTCACCGCTGTCTCCACCACATCAGTGCCGGTGGCAAATCGATAATCAGCGGCAAAACCCAATTTCCGGGCCAGGTGAACATATTTTTTCAGGTCTGTCACCACGGATGATTCCAGGTTTGTTATGGCCTCGGCGCCCTTAAAAGAACCTGAATCCACCACCGCCACTGAAACAAAAATAAAATTGTCATATATTTTCGGGAAATTTTTTACAGCGGAAAGGAATGTATGGACGCCGAATCCGGTATAACCATTTACCAATTGGATGGCTGTATTTTTGTGGGGGTCCACTTTTTCGGTATTGGCTTTTCGCGAGGTTTCGATATCCAGCAACAACTCATCCAGTTCCTTTACCTTATCCCTCACCTTGTGATAGTGCGAACGGATCAAATAACATACTACTATGATAGCCGAAGTAATCACCATCGTCATCCAACCACCCTCACTGAATTTCTCGTAACTGGTGATGATTAAAATGGTAAAACAGAGAACAAACCCGATTATATGAACCGGTAGGTGCTTTTTCCAGTGGACTTCCCTTTTCCGGTTACGGATGAAATAGGTGGACATGCCGATTTGCGAAATGGAAAATGTAAGAAACACGTTGATGGAGTACATAACGATCAAGTGTGAAATGACGCCCTTGGTGTAAAACAGCAGGAAAATAGCGGCGCCGCCCATTACCAGGACGCCATTCTGCATGGTTAAACGTTCCGACAGCGAAGCGAAACGGTGGGGGAACCAGGAATCGATGGCCATGTTGGACATAACCCGCGGACCGTCGATGAAACCCGTTTGGGCGGCGACGAAGAGCAGCGCTCCTTCGGAAAGTATGGTTATCAGCGCCAGGGCATAACCGAAGGACCAGTTGCCAAAAAGAGCATTGGCCAGGATGGAGTTAAGGGTTCTTCCCTCGGCGGGGCTTACCTTTAAAAGTAAGTAACAGAGAAACAAGCCGCCGGCAGTAAAAGCCAGCGAAGTGGACATATAAAGCATGGTGCGTTTGCCGGTATGAACTTTCGGCTCCCGCATGATCTGGAGGCCGTTGGAGACCGCTTCGATCCCGGTATAAGTCCCGCCCCCCAGGGAGTATGCCCGGAGGAACAGGGCCAGCATTCCCACACCACCGAGGGTCGCTAAACCGCTGTTAAAATTGGTTTTCAGTTCCCCGGCCACCCGGCCCACGTCGGGAAGGTGGGATAATATCCCGTATCCGATCATAAAAAGATGGGTTAAAACAAAAATAACAAAAATCGGGGCCAGGAAAGTCACGGATTCTTTAACGCCCCGGATATTAAGTACGATCAGAACCAGGATAAGGATTAGATCGAATATAATTTTATATTCCTGGTATTGGATGGGCAGGAAACTGAAAAGGGCATCGCCGCAGGAGACAATGGAAACTGTGATGGTGAGCATGTAGTCCACCAGCAGGGCGCAGCCTGAAAGGACCCCAACTTTCTCGCCCAGGGTGTGAGTGGCAACGATGTAGCCGCCCCCGCCCGTTGGAAAATGCTCGATCATACGTGAATAAGCGTAAGAAATCACAAATACCGTAAAGGCTGTGCCCAATGCCAGGAAAAGGGACAGGTAAGTATGCGGGCCCAGGGCGCGGAATGCTTCTTCCGGGCCGTAAGATGATGATGAAAGGCCGTCGGCACCGAGCCCTATCCACGCCAGGATGGGGACCAATGCCAATTTGTGAAAAATTTTCGGGTCTTTAACATTCTTGGGTTTCCCGAAAATCGTATGTTGCCATTCTTTTGCTGTCATACCTTCAACTTGTTAACCTCTTTATATAATCGATATGCAATTCCTTATTTGTTGTTTTAATGGCTAACTTTATCAGAATTATGATTTAATGTCAAGCGCGAGAAAACCAGTTGATAAAATGTGAAGCTAAGGGACTCATTAATCGGATGAACCTTTAAAAAAGCCCCCGATACCTTCAACAACTTTTATATATTGACATATTCGCCCATTTGCTTTAATATGCATTCATTTCCAATAATATGAGGTTTCAAATGAACAATGAAAAATATCTGTTTTTAACCGACGCCCAGCTAAAATATGAAAGAGAGAAATGCGAAAACTGCGCGGAAATACCATGCAAAAACGCCTGCCCCGCCGGTTGTTCACCCATGGATTTCATCCTGGCCTGCAAAGTAGGTCTGCCCTCGGATTTCCGGCGTGCTGCCGCCAGGATCCTGACCGCCAACCCCCTGGGCGGCATCTGCGGCGTTACCTGCCCGGAAAAACACTGCATGTCCGCCTGCGTTTACAAAGGCCTAAACCGCCCGGTCAATATCCCGGCCGTCCAGGCCACCATCATCGAAAGGGCCAAACGCCTGGATGTAATACCAACGTTTTCTAAGATCGAAAAGAATGGTAAAAAAATCGCCGCCATCGGCGCCGGTCCTTCCGGGCTGGCCG
>JAUPLE010000482.1 GCA_030837085.1 Acidobacteriota bacterium
CTGGCGAAGAAGTCGGAAAGAACCGAAGTGCTGTAAACAAACTCCGAGATATATATATTGGCCCGGGCTTTTAAAGCAATCGTCACTGCATCCGACGGCCGGCAATCGAATTTCCTGATATCGTTGTGCTGCCTGACATATAGTTCGGCGTAATAAGTGTTTTCCACCACATCCGTGATCACTGCCTTTTCTATTGTCCAATCCAGTTTATTCAGGATATTGCGAATAAGGTCATGGGTCATGGGGCGAGGGGGTTTGATGTTTTCCAGTTCCATGGTAATGGCATTGGCTTCGAACTCACCAATCCAGATGGGAATAATTTTATTCTCTGCCATGGGCTTTAAGATGATAACGGGTGTTTTGGATATCGGGTCCAAAATCAGGCCAACTAGTTTGACTTCAATCATATTATCCATTATGGTGTCATATATAATATTAAATCATTGTTTTGTCAATTCTTTTTTGGATTTTTTATTTTACTTCGTTCCTGGGGGAACAGGCAGTACCTGTTCCCTACCGAATCTTTATTGGGAACTTCCACCGGCGCCTAGCTTGGGCAGCGATACTTCGCCGATGGGGAGATTGATCCCGAAAAACCAATAGTTGGCATCGATGTCCATATTACGGCCAATTCCTACCTGGACAAAATCATTAAACCCGGACAATACCAACCCTAAGCCTACTTCATAATTGGAATCCTGGTTAAAATCAAGGGCCGCGACATTCAGGCCAAGCCCGAGCCTGAAGAGTTTATTATAAGCCACGCTTTTGCGGTTCCCTATTTTTAACAAGACGCTGTACGACGCCACCGCCTGGAAGGTTTTATTCTCGCTGAGGGTAATGCCGTGCTCAGCCCTCTCTGCCTTATCCACCAGCGGCGCGGCAAAAACCAGGGCCGGTTTCAATTTGATATATACCATTTTGAAGAGCATAAAATATTTTTCATCGATGGTAACCGCCTGGACTTTTTCTTCCCCTTCTTTCGGTTTGGTTTCCAATACGGCCTTAAAATAGAGTTCATTGCCTTCGTCCCGTTTTCCCAGGTATCTCAGGTCTACACTTCCTTCATTGGGGGTTTTATCGATGGAGAACCGCTCTACTTTGTCGCTTAATTCCAATGCGGCCCCCCACTGGGGACTCATTAATCCCAAACTTTTAATGATCTTATCCTTGAACAACGTAACGATATTTTCAACTGCGTTTTTGGCATTGGCAATGGTGGCCAGTACGTCCCTAAGGCAGACATTTTTTATCTGTTCGAGCCCGTTTTTTATGCCATCTTGTACATCTTTTCTTAAAGTGGCCAATGCGCCGCCGCTTTTTAAACCGTTTTCAATTTCCAGTTTGGCGTTTTTGAGATCATCCGGCAGTGTTGCGATATCATTTTTTATGGCGCTGGACAGCGCTTGAACCAATTGAATATTCTGCTCCAATTTATCCGGTAAGATATCCAATTCTTGAATGACTTTTTTCATTTGCTGAAGAAGGTCCAGCGTGTTTTTAACCTTTTCAATGACGGTATCGGTGGCTTTAAATTGTTCTTTAAAGTCGCCGGTTACCTGCGAGATGATCTGGCCTTTGATATCGGCCAGGGTTTTCAAAGAACAGTCCAGGGCGTTTTTAACCTCGGTTTCCAGGCCGGCGGCGTACTGTTTCAATTGGCCTTTGATATTGAGCACGGCGGAAAGGCCTTTTTCATTTATATTTTTTGCCGAGTCCTGCATTTTTTTGAGTTTCTCCATCTCTTCCGGGGTTGGGGGTACGAAGAAGGAGAATTCATAGAATTCTCCTCGTTGTATGGTATCGAATCCTTCGATGTGGATGGGTTCAAGAGAGGCGCTCCTGTTTATCCAGCCGCCCAGGCGGAAATTCAATCCTGCAAATACCTGGTTATATTGGCTGGAAATTCGCTCGATTTCTTCGCGAACAACGGAAAAAATATATTGGTAATCCTCCGCCGGTTGGTCAGAGTTCTCCATTTTTTCAATCACTTTCTTTTTGAGCTCGGGATTGGCCAGGATATAGCTTTGCAACTCCCTCATTTTGGTTGAGAAAATTTGCAGGTTCTTTTTCCGGGTTTGCTCGTCAAGTCCTGTTCCTTCCCCGATGTATCCCAGTATTTCGCTTTCCTTATCTAAAATGGTTGAAATGGCGCTTATTTCATCTACCATTTTGGCGGAAATGCCGATGTTCAATTGATCCGCGGCGTGTTTCTTCACGGCTTGCTTATCTATTTTTATTTTCAATCGGCTGTTGATATCTACGATAAGAACTTTATCTTCCGAAGCCTTTATCGTGCGGATTTTCGAGCTGTTCCTGCCGATTTCCTCAAAGGAGAGTACGCCGGGACCGGTAATTTTTTCGCCTTCTTTCTTTGCGGCGGCGTCCAGGCTAATGCCGGAGGCAAAAATGATAATGGCCAACGCGCCAATGATCCCAATTTGTACGGTTGTTTTTTTCATTTTATTCCACCTCGGCTTCACCGGCGTAAATGAATGCCATATCGACACGCAGGATATTCATTTCCTCATCGTTTTTTACAACATCCATAACGGTATTGGCCAGGGAAATGGAGAAAAGGGCGATCGTATTCAAATCGATTGCGGCGCCCATTTTTTCTTTGGCGTCCTCGGATTCCAGCGGGAGTTTCCTGATATCCTCCTCCAATATACTCACATCGCGAATCCAGATGACTTTGCGGCCAAAGCCCTCGATAACCACTTGCGCTCGTTTGTCCGCCCATTTTACGATTTGCTCTTTTTGTTCTCCATTCCCTAATACGACTGCCACCAGCACATCTTCATCATAAACCGCGCTGTTGAAAAGCCGCTGCGCCAGGGATTTGTCGTCAGTGGGAATAATAATTGTCCTGTCTAAAATCATGTTTTCCTCCGTTGTACAGTTTTTCGGTCATTATATTATTTGGGGAAAAAAAATTCAACCCCCCATCCTTAAAGAAAGCACGAAATCCGAAATCCGAAATCCGAAACAAATCCAAATACGGAAGTACAAATTGTTCAACCTGGATTGAAAACCAGGAAAGGAGAAGAACAGGACAGGCGAAAAAAAACCCACCACGGATGGTGCATTTAGATGATGAATCCAGGGGCGATAGGGGCGATAAAAGAGCTTGATTTTTCGTCCCTTTTGTGGTAGTGTTGGTATTGTTGTAAGTTATTTATGCCTTAAGCGAGGTAAACCATGTTATCGATAGAATTACCGACAAATATTGAAAAACATTTCATCGATATGATAAAAAGCAGCTACAATGGCAATGTAAAAAGCGCCATCATATCGTTAATGAAAATGCACGACAAATATAGATGGAAAGAACAACTGGCGGATGATGTGAACGCCATTCGGAAAGAGGTACGCCGAAAAGGCGGTATCCATTCAAAGGACATTGAAAGCGCCATTAAAAAGTACAGGAAGAATAAATCAAACTCAGATGCATAAAATTTTCCGGGTTGTGATCGATACCAATCATATTATATCAGCGATTTTAAGTGCACGCGGGGCTTCGTCAAAGTTGATCGAATGGATGACTGGCGAAAAGGATTGTTTCAGGTTACTTTTATCGGAACCTATCTGGGATGAATATAATACCGTTGCCGATTGGTTAATTCCCGGGTCGAAGCAAATTGAGAAGAAACGTATAATGAATACAGTGCAGGCTCAATCAGAATGGATTATCCCGAACTTGCAATTAGAGGTTTGTCTTGACCGGTCTGATAACTGCTTTTTGGAATGTGCAGTGGCTGGGAATGCAGATTACCTGGTAACAAAAAACATTCGACATTTTCCACAGAAGCAATACCGAAATGTTAAAATTGTCCGGATCAAAAAATTTTTAGACGTACTGGAAAAAATGGAAAAAGAACAAGAGTTATACAAAGCACGAAATAGTTGAAAGACGCGAAATATAAAAACATTAGTCCACGTTATCTTTACTTCATCATTCATCATTTCATTCTCCCCTTATGTGCGGTTATTAAAAGGACTCTTTCCCGCGAAATCTCGGCGGCATAGGCGATAAATGAGAATTGTTGGCATGCAACCCATAAGGCCCATTTTATCAGCGAACACACAGAAAACACGGATTCCATATCCCTTACAATATCCGCAATCAATCGTACGTTATCGGCATTACATTGAACACCCCAGGTATTCATTGAGCTTTACTAAGTATCGATTAATCCTACC
>JAUPLE010000483.1 GCA_030837085.1 Acidobacteriota bacterium
GAATTTCGCCTGATTTACTGGAAATGGAAAGGCAGTTCTTATCCTTTACCACCAAAAGCGGGTTCTCCGGTGTCTGGAAATTGCCCCGTATCCATGAACATGCTTTGAAAGCCGGAAGTGTGATGGTTATAAAAAACAATTCGGGGAAAACCCTGGAACGGGGAAAATTATCGGGTCATTGTTTCGGTATCGACACCCGGGAAGGATACGGAAAAATAAAAATCAGCCCAGGTAAAAAAAAGGATTTGACTTACGAAATTTATGAACTTGCAGCCCCTTCCCTCCCACCTTCGGAGGACCTGGTCAAAATACAGGAAACCATCAAGCGCATCCTTCTCGAGCATATTAAGATGCAACTTAAGCTGGATGCTCTTCGGAAAGCTCAGAAAAGCCAATTACCGTCTAATTCTTTTATTGGAAAAATAGGAATGTTTATAAATCAAGTGAAAACGTTTGAAGACTTGAATGTCCAGTTTTTCAGCCAGCTTCGGGACATCGGGAAAAAGCAATTGGAGAAAATCGAAAAACATCTATTTATAGAAGGTGTCGAAAAAAAACAGGTGAATATTGAAAAAGTCAAAAAATTCTTTATCGATATTAAGAATAAACCCGAAATGGATTCCCCTATACTGCGGGAACTTTTAACCCAGGCCGGGATCGATGAACATTTTTTCAATGACAATGAAACCGCATTCGATCTTTACAAGTTCTATGCAAGACTTTTTCTAAGTTCGCTGCGTTTGGTAAGCAGGAGGAAAGATGAAGAATAATCCCATTAGCCAACGTTTTTTTATAAAGGGGAAATTAACCGTTTTATCGCCGCTGGTTATCGGCAGCGGCGAAGATGAGCATACGGATATCGATGTCATCCGTGATTGCAATGGGCTTCCTTTTGTGCCGGGGACATCTCTTGCCGGTGTTCTCCGGCATTTCATGAGAAACCGCCTGGAAGCTGTAAACGGTGACGAGCATCCCATCATTAAGGCCCTTTTCGGGAAAACAGAGAAAGATTCCACCCTCAGTATGCTGATGATTTCCGATTCGCTGCTTCAAGAGAACGGCGGCCATCATGTCACGGTCAGGGATGGATTGAAGATCGATTATGCAACCAAAACAGTGGGTAAGCACACAGATAAAGACGACGAATCCGGCGGCGGCGCCAAATACGATTATGAAGTCATCGAACCCGGCGCATCGTTCGATTTGAAAATGGAACTCACCATACGGGAAAATAACCGTCCCGATATCGATAAAATTTATGACGCTGCCGCGTTTATATTAAAACACCTGGAAACGGGTAGTCTGCGCGTTGGGGCGAAAACACGGAGAGGCATGGGACAGTTACGGTTGGTAGACGCCGGCATCCTTAAATTGGATATGAATTCCAAAGCGGATGTGCAAACCTGGATCGATTTTGATTGGAAGCAATGGAATTTCCAGCCCAATATCACCACAGCCGATATGACTACGAATATGCTTACTTTCATCACGCCCCAGCAGTTTACCATCTCCACGGCATTTTCCATTCCCTATTCCATATTAATCCGGCATTACAATGTCGATCCTTCCGATGACGATACCACCCATTTAAGGTCAAACGGGAGAGCTGTTATTCCCGGCACATCGTGGAATGGCGCGTTACGTCAAGCCATTCATTCCCAATTGAATCAAATCACCGGCAAAAATGAAAAGAAAGTCGATGAGATCATGGAAATAATGTTCGGCTCTGTGAATCCCAAAAAGAAAACAGCGGCCGCATCACGGGTTACGATCGAAGAAAGTATCATCGAAAAAGAGCAAGCCATGTCGTATACCCGGAACAAAGTCGACCGGTTTACCGGGGGTGTTGTCGACTCTGCCTTGTTTACAGAAAAACCGGTTTACCGTGGTTCTGTCTCATTGGATCTAACACTAAAAAATCCGAAAGATTGGGAGAAAGGAATACTTCTCCTGGCTCTTAAAGATATAGCCAACGGTATCCAGTCTGTCGGTGGGGCCGCCAATGTCGGCAGGGGAATCCTTCAAGCGGGTTACCGGGATATCAAAGTAGACGATACCCCGTTAACACCGGAAATCGAGAAAACTTATTTTAAAAGTCTTTGTTCATATTTAAAAAATGGAGAGACCAATGGCTAATAACAAGCAATTAAACAAAGTGGAATCGATCAACTCCCGGGTAGAGGCCGGGGATGTAAAAACAAACGTGACGGCGTACCTGGAAGAGACATCCGCTAAAATGACCGGGAAGATTTTCATCCTGGCGCATAAGCATCATGAGGTATTAATAGGAGAAGTACGGGACGGAAAAGTCGCTATCGAGAGTCCCGAACAATTGAGTCCCGATTATCTCCAGGAAATGCGGATGTTTTCGCCTTCCGGTGAGTTGTATATATGGAATCGCCGCGGCCAACTTAAGTACCGGCTGCGGCTCGACGGCCAGGGCGAAGAAACAAATAAATACGATGAGGAGCATTTCATGTGGGGACAAAAAACAGATGAAAAAAATAATCATACCGTAATCGAACCGAACCGCGGCATGCGGTTAACGTTCCCCTTCATCGTTGAAGAAAAAGATTGCCCCCTGAAGTACCGCGCCAGGAATTATCTCGATTTCGATGAGCACGGCCACATTCGCTTTTACGATGCCCGGTTGATTACATTCTTAAACAAAGATGGAAAGGAGTTGGTATCATGAACTACGATAAAAAAAATCAAGTTAAATACATACCGTCTCAAAAGGAAAAATTCGTCAACCCCTATCATTTTGTTTCACTGGAAAAGAATTGTACCCGGGAAGCAAAAAAATACCGGGAACAAAAAGGAAACCTCACCGGTTGGATAACCTGTCGCTTGGAAACACTTTCTCCTGTTTTTATCCCCAATACCGGCAGCGCATCTGAGGTTGATGGAAAAAAGCATTCCGATGTATTCGAAAAACGGGTATTCAAAGAAAAAGAGAATAAACAGGTAGTCATCAACAGTTACGATTTCTTTTCATATCCCGATTTATCGAAACTCAAAGGAGAGGCGTTAAAAGAGTACCGGGAACCCATAATCCCCGGCAGCGAAATACGCGGGATGATACGTTCCGCTTTTGAAGCCGTCACCAATTCCTGTCTTTCTACCATCGATAATGAACAGCCCTTATTCAAGCGGGTTCAAACTCCGGCAAAAGCAGGTCGACTTACCTTCGATAAAGAAAAAAAAGAATGGCTTCTTTATGAATGCAACCGGAACCGTATCCATAGGGATTTGCTTAACACGGGAAGCAATTCACCCTATAAAGAGGGTGAGAGTGTGTATGTAGAAATCCATTCCAAGAATTATAAAGTGATGCGAATCTCCAAAACAAAGGTTAATAATTATAAGAATGCCTTTTTACATATCGGCGAATACAATGAGAATAAAGATTATGAATCGGTCTTCATGCCCAAAAAAGATAAAA
>JAUPLE010000484.1 GCA_030837085.1 Acidobacteriota bacterium
AAAATAATTTCCGATACCATTGAGGCCGGTTTAATTAAAGATTACGACCAGGAAAGCACATCAAAGAAATTTGCGAAATATATCCCTTTCTGGGCATAACTTTCATCCCGGTCACGATTCACTGTAAAAAGAGACTGTTATTCATGACGGCTTGCCGTCGCCCAAAGACTATGAAAATGCTGCCACCAAAGGGCAGTATACCAGGTCACCAGGGCGGTTCGCCCCTACGGAACATCAATTATATGCGAAACATGGGGCATTCCTGTAGGGGTGGGCCCCCGCGCCTACCCGAATCTAAAACAAATTCATTCGTGATAAATCCCTCCATTTCCATTATTGTCAGTTACCCGGAGAAATGGCTATATAATTATTTATAAGAAGAAACCTTACTGGATTCATTTGCATAGTAAAAAAAGTCTTTGACAGTGGCTAACCCAGTTTTGGATTGCCGCCTGGAATTACATAAGAGGGAATATCTCAAGCGAATTCCGCTTTTATTGTCAATGGTTTTCTTATATGCTATAATGGTTCCAGGTGATGAAAGATGAAAATAAAAAAGCTGCAAAATAAGGAAAAAGGAGGCTATCATGACTGCAGTAGCTTTACGAGTAGAAGACCTGCCACACTATACGTATGACGATTATGTACAGTGGGAAGGGCGGTGGGAACTCATTCAAGGAATCCCCTACGCAATGGTCCCAGCGCCGGTTATAAACCACCAACGAGTCATCCGAGATATCGAAAGACAACTGGGCGACTTGCTGGACAATTGCTCAAGATGCGAAATTTTAAGAACAGTCGATTGGCCAATCACGGAAGATACGGTCGTGCAACCGGACCTCCTTGTCGTTTGCGGCAACCAGGATGAGATAGGCGTAACAAAATTAGAAATTACCCCCGTGATTGTGTTTGAAGTCCTCTCTCCCTCTACCTCTAAAAAAGACAGGACCATTAAATACCGCCTCTATGAAGAGGCAGGGGTCAAATATTACTGCATCGTAGATATCGATACAAAAAGCGCCGCGATTTTCTCATTACAAGACCAACCCGCGAAATACCGGGAAGAAAACGAATTCAAAGACGAAAAAATCCTTTTTGATCTTGGACCTTGCCGAATCGCTTTTGACTTCGGGAAAATTTTTTCCCAATATTATTAAATCATAAATTTTACTTAACCTTATATACCCATTGATACTTATCTTCCAACTCGCCGTACTGGATACCGGTCAAGGTATCGAAGAATTTTTGCGACCACGGCCCGGTTTCATTGTTATTAATGGTATATTCCTTATCTTTGAAACAGATTTTCCCGACCGGGCTGATAACCGCGGCAGTACCTGCGCCGAAACATTCGGTCACCTTGCCCGCTTTAATCCCATCTACCACTTCTTCGATGGATATCATCCTTTCCACGGGCTCGATGCCCAGGTCAAGGGCCAATTGCAAGACCGACTTTCGCGTAATACCCGGCAGTATCGTGCCCATGAGCGGCGGAGTGACCAGCTTATTATCTATAACGAAGAAAATATTCATGGCGCCCACTTCTTCCACGAAACGGTGCTCTTTTGAATCCAGCCACAGGACCTGGTTATAGCCCCTGCGCATGGCTTCGGCGGTAGCAGCCAGGCTGCCGCCGTAATTCCCGCCTGCCTTGGCCGCGCCCGTTCCACCTTCGCCGGCGCGCGCATACTCTGTACTGACCCAGAGGCTGCAAGGCTTGAAACCGGAACTATAATAAGCGCCCACGGGAGATAAAATAATAAAGAAAAGATATTCGCTGGACGGTTTTACACCCAGGGCCGGCTCTGTCGCAATACCGGTCGGACGAATGTATAACGCCGTCCCCTTCTGGGTCGGAATCCAACGTTCTTCCAACTTAATCAATTCCGTTTCATAATAAAGAAAATCCTCTACCGGGATTTCCGGCATGGACATACGTTTCATAGACCGATTAAAACGCGCGGCGTTTTCCTCGGGTCTAAAAAGCAGGATTTCATTGTTTTTGGATTTGTAGGCCTTCTGGCCTTCGAAAATTTCTTGCCCGTAGTGGAAAACCGAACATGCCGGGTCCAATACCAGGGGCTGATAAGGCTTGATCTCCGCCCCATACCACCCCTTGCCCTCCGCGTAGTTCATGGTAAACATGTAATCGGTGAACATCTTCCCGAACTTTAACTGGAGCGCATCTTCATAGAGTGGTTTTAACTTTTCGGTCGTTAACAACGTCTTCTTAATATCCATTAATATCCTCCTTTAATCTCTTAGTATTAGGGTATATGATAAAGCCTAATGCACTTTATGTCAAATCTTTTTTATAAAAACCCCCTTGGTGTTCCTTTGTGCCTTCATACCTGCGTGGCTTGGTGGCTATTCTAATATCAAAAAAAAAAATTTGCATTCATCTCAAAAATATGGTATACATAGTACTTCAAAACGAAAAAAACCAAATGGGGCTGTAGCGCAGTTGGGAGCGCGTCTGAATGGCATTCAGAAGGTCGTGGGTTCGACTCCCATCAGCTCCATTTTTTTTTCTAAAGAAGAAAAGTAAAAGCGGGTTGTATATAGAGAATGAAAAAAATTTTTTCCGCATCCACCCTGGTTAGTTCATGGATTCTCTTCCTGGTCCTATCACATCCTCCCCTATTTTTGAACGCCCAACAGAAAAGTCAGACTATCCAGGAATTAAAGCAGCGGGTAGCCGCGTTGGGCAAGTTGGATTATAAAACCGATGTCCCTATCAAATATCTCGATAAAAAAACGCTGAGAAAAACTATCGCCGCCCGTGTAGACAAGGAATATCCCGCTGAATTGGCAGAAAAAGAGGGGATGCTTATTCACTTAATGGGCTTCGTTGACCGCCGCATCAACGTAAAAAATCTCTATAAGCGAATCCTGGTCTCTAATGCCGGCGCCCAGTATAATGAAAAAACCAAAGAGCTCCTGGCGTTGAAAGATTACCAGGGCATCGATATGATGAATTCCATGATCATGGTGCATGAATTAAGGCTCGCTGTCCTGGACGGCCATTTCAATCTGGCGGCGCTGCTGGGAAAATACTCTGATTATGATGACCGCGGACTGGCCCTACTGGCTGCCGTTGAAGGGGATGCCATGTTCACGGCGCTTCTATTCAACGGTTTTAATCCCGAAGCAATGACTTCCACCTATAATTCCGACCCGCTGCTGTCCTTTTCCCCGCTGGGCAATACGACCCAGTTATCCAAAACCATTGATATCGTCAGGCAGCGATTCACCATGCCATACATTGACGGCGTACGTTTCGTGATCGCGGTTTTTAACAAGAAGAAATGGAAAAGTCTCAATAACATATTGGCCTCGCCGCCTGATTCCAGTGAGCAAATCCTGCACCCGGGAAAATATATAAAACGGGAGAAACCCATTCCCGTAACGATACAATACCGTCCCGAGGGTTACGAGTTGTATCATTCCGGCGTCATCGGCGAATACTACT
>JAUPLE010000485.1 GCA_030837085.1 Acidobacteriota bacterium
AGCAAATAATGAAGATTCACGCGGTATTTATCCGAAAGAATGAAAAGCATCTCCGACCCGGGCCGCTTTTTCCCGGTTTCCATGTCCGAAAGCGTGGACATGTTGATGTTTACAACTTTAACGAAATCTTTTTGCAGTAATCCCAGTGCTTTCCTGATGGCTTTCAGCCTCTTACCAATGCCCACCAGGTCGATTGTAGTCTTTTTCTTCTTCATATTGCCCATTTTATCCTATAAATTTGTGAATATCATAGATTCGCTCTTGACATCTATAAATTTTCATATATAATGGATTTGTGAAAAACAACGATTGGTTTACCGGGTTGACCGCCCGTACGTGTTCATGCAGGCATAATCGTTGGGGGATGTCCGGCGAAATCGAAATATGCCCATTAATGGATAGCAACCGTATTGGATTTTTCATTGTTTTATTCTATCAAAACAGCGAAATATGTCAAGCGACGCGGCTCTTTTCTTCTTTTTCCAAAGTCATATATCAAATTGTATACCTGACAGCCGCTCCGCTTTCTACCTTCCTCGAAGTACCATTATATATAAAGCACAATCCGTTGTCAAATCCAAAAAATACTTTCCCTATTGAGCATTTTAAAGCCCCATTAGGGACCCCGGCAGTGGACATTCACCAAACGGCAGATGAAAACGACCAAACGGTTACCCGCATTGAGCAAACGGTTCCCCGCATCGACCAAACGGCAACCTACATTGAGCAAACGGTTCCCCGCATCCACCAAACGGCGACCGACATCAAGCAAACGGTTCCCCGCATCGACCAAACGGCAACCGACATTGAGCAAACGGTTCCCCGCATCCACCAAACGGCAACCGACATTGAGCAAACGGTTCCCCGCATCGACCAAACGGCAACCGACATTGATCAAACGGTTCCCCGCATCGACCAAACGGCAACCGACATCGAGCAAACGGTTCCCCGCATCCATCAAACGGCGACCGACATCGAGCAAACGGCAGCCGACATTTATCAAACGGCGGGCAGCAGCAGCCTTTCGGCAAAACATATCTTCGTTTACAATATAAAAATAGAACAGGAGATCAATAAATGAGAAGATTATCAAAAGTTCAAATGAAAGAGTTATTTGATGAATCAGGTGCAGGTATTGCAAATTCCAAAGATAACCCGATGGTATTGGAAAAAGTAGCGATGTTCGGATACACACGAGACGGTCTAATAGCCGCTGAAACAGACTACACAACAGCGGAATCGCTCTACTTACAAAAAGCACCCAAAGTGGGCTTAAAACTCAGCCTCAGTATCCAGGTGCGAAAAAAAATCGACGATGTTTATGAGCTTTACATTTTGTATGTGAACATGCTTAGGCGGGACCTGAGAGAGGATACCGGTTTACTCCATGAACTTCTATTGCTGGGTGAAAGAGATCATACTGTTATAGGTAAAATAAAAGACGCCAAAGCCTTTTATAAAAATTGCCTGGACCACCCAAAATTTCTTCCCATAGTGGCCAAAGTCGGTTTGACCACAGAAATGCTGCAATTGCAGATGTCCAAAATTGCGGAAGTGGAAAACGATAAAAACTACCGGGCCATACTGGTAAAAGAAGCCGAAAAGACAACTGAAGACAGGAATAAAGTCGTGTTAAAACTGTATAATTGGTGGATGAATTATAAGGCGGCTTTGATTTACGTATTCAAAGATGATCCCCAACAGTTAGAGGCCTTTAAGATCAAAGGGTATTCCATCGGCTACGTTCCCAGGAAGAGCAGCGGCGATGAAGAAGAGACGCCGGAACCACCGGCTCCGGCGGAATCTACCCCTGCCCCTGCAACACAGGTTCAAAAAAAACAAAAAGGTGCGAATAATAAAGGAACCTAATGGAACCGGGCCTTTTAACTACTGCCGACATTACAAACATTACAGAGGATATACTTGATTCTCATAGTATCACCTCCTATCGATTAAATTGGCCAGCGGCGCATGGGCTGGAAGCAGCGAGAAAGCCATCCTCCCGGCTCTCCACCCATGCGGCGTTGGTTTCCCCGGCAAAAGATGTGGCCCGCGAAACACGCGAAAGACGCGAAAGTGCGCCCTTTCCCCCGTTTCTGCCCTTATATATAAACCTGTTCTTTTCTTTTCTACAAAGCCCCAAACCGGCGCAAGGAATAACTCACACTCTTTCACTTGCGCCGCTGGGGTTCCGGCTAATCGTCCAATCCATTATATATTGCTGCTTCGGTACAGGGGATATATTTAAAAGAGTTTTCCTTGTACCCCAGCGGCTTTATTTTTTTTTAGAGGCCGCAATGATAAAAAAAATACGCCTTTCTATCGATATCGAGGTGACTGTCACCGAGATAATAACCCCTGACTTAATCCAAAAAGCAATCGCCGTCACAAACGATGGAAAACATGTCCATATCGATCGGGAAATGCTGGATATGCTCCAGGAAATCATTCATTATATCAGCCACCATGATAAACACCACGGCGATTGTCTATCAGGTGAATTATTCTCCATGCTTACCGAACATGAATGCGATAAAGTACTTAATAAACTTTTAAACAAGAAATCATTTGAACAGATCATAATCGGCGCAGCCGGCGATATGGCCCCTGGATATGAAGTATTTATTAAACAACTTTATCAAGAAGACGATGAGAGCAAAGTTACCAACAAGCAGCGGGATATTTTGAGCTATATCCTCCATTCATGCCTACTGGCTGCCAAAATCAAAGGCGCCAGTTTTTTTCTTCGTGGTCCTTCGCGTTCTTCGCGGACACGGCAGTTATAACTGATCTATACTAACAATCAACATAAAAAGAAATA
>JAUPLE010000486.1 GCA_030837085.1 Acidobacteriota bacterium
AATTTATTATAAAAGGAGATATCGAAACACAAAAAAAAAAAAGAGAACAATAAAATAGCGGCAGTGCAGATAAAAAAGCAGATGGAAAAGTTAAATAGTCGGAGACATTGATTTCCGAGTTTTTGTGATATAATATAGTCCTGGTATTTAAAGGGCAAAATTTGGGGGCAGGCAAATTTACATGATGTTTTCATATTTAAAAAATTCCTGCCGGTATGGTATAATAGAAGCATGGAATTGACAATAGATTCAGCTTATAAAGAACTGCAGGCAATTTTTAAGAGGAAAATACTACTGATAATCGGAACGGGGGCATCTTGTGCAATCGATCCTCGATTCGGCATGCCGGCATTGGCTAAAGAGCTCAAAGAAAAAATTCCCGCTGCGATATCCACAAACGCCCCGGCGTCGGCGCAATGGGAAATAGTCAAACAAAATCTTGGCGATGGAAAGGACCTGGAAACATCACTGAATGGCATAAATAATAAAGAGTTACTACCAGCCATTATCCGGGTAACCGGTAATTTTGTCGCGAATGTGGACAGGGAAAATAAACCAAAAATATTGAACGGAGAAAAAGAACCTCCGCTCGAAAAATTAATCCACGCAATAATAGAAGGTCTTCCTGAAAGCGATCCAATCCTGGATATTATAACCCCAAATTATGACCTGCTTATCGAGCATACCTGCGATAAATTGAAAATTCCTTATTGCACCGGTTTTGTCGGAGGAATCCGAAAATATTACGATTGGGAAAGCAATGTAGCTGAGATGGTTTATATTAAATCCCTGGTCAAAGCAAAAAAAAAAGTTGAAGTTAAACGTATAAAAAAACATATCCGCTTACATAAAGTTCATGGTTCTATCAACCGGTTTGGAAAAGGGATGCAGGGTTTCGAAGACAATTCTCTCGTATATGATAATACATGCAGTGATGAACGTGGGATCATTACCCCCGGTGATACAAAATATGAAAATGTATCTTTAGATTACCGTGATTTCTTCACCCACGCGGATGAAGCGATTCCCGGCGCAGGGGCTTACATATTTGTAGGCTACGGATTCAATGATGTTCAAATAGAACTGAAGATAAAAGCGGAGTTGGGGAAAAAAGATAAACCGGGAATTATTATAACCAGGACGCTTTCCTCCAAAGCAAAAGAATGGCTAAAAAAATCAAAAAACCTGTGGGCGATTTATCAAGAAACCGGCGCCGATAAAAATCCCAATGCTTGTATAGAAAATGGGCAATTTAAAAAGCCCTTAATAATTCAAAATTCACGCATATGGCAGATAGATACATTTACCAAAGAAGTACTCCAAGGAGAATAAAATGCTTGTATTTGATTTAAAAAACGATTCGCCATATTATCTGGGAGATGTGGCGGCTGTCGATACCCGGAATGTAACGATAAATGCAAAGCCGGAAAAGCTGAGAAACGCCCATGTGGGAAGCCTTGTCGCCATAAAAGCCGCGGGAACAACCCCGGAATGGTTGATTTCCATTGTAACACGGGTTATTAAAACACTCATCCCAGGGGGTGAAATTTCAACGGAAGAAGGTAAGAAAAGCAAAGAAGCTGAACAAACAGACGCTGTAACCGGCTGGGAAACACAACCGGTTATGTCTGAAATTAACAGCGTGAAGGTATTATTGATCGGGACTTACAGGGAAAAAGAAGGGATTGAAAAAAAATATTTTACCCGTTCGATTCTTACTGTCCCGGATATCGAATCCGAATGCTACACCCTGGAAGGCAAAGAACTGGAAAAATTTATGAATATCATTTCCGAAAAAACCAGGGAAGTACATGCGCTGGATATCGGCCATTATACCCTGGATACTAAGGCAACGGCTTTCCTGGATGGCAATAAATTATTTCAAAGACATGCGGCGCTTCTCGGCAGCACGGGCTCGGGGAAATCCTGGACCGTCGCTAAAATACTGGAAAAAGCGGCCCTATTACCCACTGCCAATATCATCGTTTTCGACCTCCACGGCGAATACAAAACCCTGGATTATGCCAAACAATTGAGAATTGCCGGCCCGGACGACCTCGACGGCAGCGATCCGTCCGTATTATTCTTACCTTACTGGCTGCTTAATGCCGAGGAACTACAAGCCATGTTTGTCGATCGCACCGAATTCACCGCCCACAACCAGGTGCTGGTCTTTTACGAGGCGGTTATCAAAGCCAAAAAAGAGGTTCTTACAAAAGAAGGAAAAACACAGATAATAAAATCCTTTACCATCGACAGCCCTGTTCCTTTCTCCCTGGAATCCGTAATGAAACAAATTCAATATCATGATGAGGAAATGGTACAGACGGAGAGGGGAGGCTTGAATCATGGAAAATTTCACGGTCAATTCAGTCGCCTCCTGGTAAGGCTCGGTAGCAAAATTAGCGACAAACGGTACGGATTCTTATTTCAAGCTCCCCCCGCGTACCATCGATACAATTCCATGCACCAATTAGCCGAAAACCTGATGGGTTTCAAGGGAGAGAAAAAACAAATCAAGGTCATCGATTTTTCCGAAGTTCCCACCGATATTCTACCCGTTATCGTCGGACTCGCCGCGCGGCTTATCTACCAGGTTCAATTCTGGATGGATGCCGACAAACGCCAACCCATCGCTTTTATATGCGACGAAGCCCACCAATACCTACCCAAACGAAGCGAAACCAATTCCATTGAGCGAAAGGCGCTGGATAACTTTGAAAAAATTGCTAAAGAAGGCAGAAAATACGGGGTGGGACTCTTTGTCGTTAGCCAGAGACCTTCGGAGGTCAGCGACACGATTTTGAGCCAGTGCAATAATTTTATCGTGCTCCGATTGACCAATGCCGAAGATCAAACCATAGTCAAAAAACTGCTGCCGGAAAGCCTGGAAACATTCGCCGATATACTCCCCGTCATGGAAATCGGCGAAGCCTTGATCATCGGCGATTCCGTACTTTTACCAACAAAAATTAAAATATCCGAACCTCGCTGCAAGCCCTCCAGCGCCACCATCGATTTCTGGAAAGAATGGTCCGCTAAAGATAAAGAAACAGATATCGTCCAGGCAGTAGAAAACATGAGAAAACAAAGCCGGAGAAACCTGTGATTCGAAATAAATACGGCATCAACTTCGACCTGGGAGTGCCCCTGAAATCTGAAGAAGATTTTCAATTGCTCTATGTCGAACTCAACGAAGAAAAAAAACACCGGTTCATCAAATGGATCAAAGATGAAAATGAAAAACACCTCCTCATCGCCGGTCAGATAGGCACAGGTAAAACCACTTTTATTGAAAAAGGATTCAAGGAAGCCCCGGTAACCTATGACATACAAATATCCCTGGACACCGAAATTCCCATATATACCACCGGCGCATTCTTCGGGGTTTTCCTGGGCAAAATATTGGCATACGCAAATGAATTAAATATCGATCTATCCCCTTACAATTTACCCGGGGATTTATTACCCCCTAAATATGAAAATAGAGACCTGGAGATCCTCATAGATATCCTGACCAGGCAGGCAATTTCAATTAAATCATTTGAAGAAAAAGAGGCGTTATTTAAAAAAATCGATAAAAAACTCAATGCGTTAAAAACCCTGCTGCGCATTATTATCAAGGAAATTGAAACAAAACAGGGCCGGAAATTGTTCATCTTTGCCGAAGGTGTGGATAAATTCAGACCTCACACATCCGAATATACCTTCCTCCTGGATTTCCTGGATTTCCTTACCCCCTATAAAACCCTTTACGAAGTTAACCTGGTACATACATTTGGCAGCCAATACGAATGGCAAAAGGGACAAAAAATCATTTTGACCGCGGTCCCCCCCGAAAAGATCGAAGAGACCTTAAAACGAAGATTGGGCATATATGCCAACGCCAGGAAAGAAATATTACCTGTTATAACCCTGCTTTCAGGAGGAAATCTGAGGCAGGCGCTGCGCTTGCTCTTAGAATTCGATTATGCGGAAACTCAATTAAAAAAAGATACACCTGGAGCCATTGAATATTCCATTCAAAGAGTAAGGAACGATTTTTTAGATTCCCCTACTGCAGTCATGGACCCCGAATTATTAAAAACAATCCAC
>JAUPLE010000487.1 GCA_030837085.1 Acidobacteriota bacterium
GGAGGAAGGTATTACTTTCTATCCCGGCCGCGCCGCTTTGGAAAATCACTCTTAGTTTCTACCCTTAAAGAAATATTTTCCGGGAATAAGGAGCTGTTTAAAGGGTTATGGATTTATGATAAAATCCAATGGCAATCATTCCCTGTCATTCATATCGATTTTTTAGGACTACAATATGAGTCCCAGGATGAATTAACCGATACGTTGGAATATCTTATCGGTCAAAATGCGGCAATACATGGTGTTGAACTCAAACAGAAAGGTTATGACAAACGATTTAAGGAACTTATCAGCGAAATTTCCAAAAAGAACAAGGCTGTTATCCTGGTGGATGAGTACGATAAACCGATTATCGATTTTATAGAAACCGGGCAGATAAAAATTGCCCTGGAAAACCGGAAAATATTGAAAAAATTTTATTCTGTTATTAAAAGCGCTGATCAATACATCCGTTTTGTATTCATTACCGGGGTCTCAAAATTTTCCCGGATGTCTATCTTTTCGGATTTGAATAATTTATATGATATCACCATCGATGATTATTTTGCCACCCTCCTGGGTATAACCCACGATGAGTTGCTCTACTATTTTTCCGATCGAATCGACCGCTTAAGGGAAACAATGAATATGTCCGAGGAGGATTTTTTAGGTCATGTTAAACATTGGTATAACGGATATTCCTGGGATGGTAGCCATTTCTTATATAATCCCTATTCCATAATCAATTTCTTTTCAAAAAACCGTTTTGGTAATTATTGGTTTGCCACCGGGACGCCGACCTTTCTCATCAACCATATTAGAAATAGGAAACAGGACATCACACTGCTGGAAAGACAGGAAGTGGATGAATCCTTCTTTGAGAGTTACGATATAGAAAATCTCGGTGTAGCAGCGATGTTGTTTCAAACCGGCTATTTGACCATAAAGGAAATAAAGCCGGTGGGACTTAAATCGCAATATATCCTCTCTTATCCCAATGAAGAAGTAAAAGAGTCCTTTTTAAAGCATTTCCAGCTACCTGGAAAAGAAATCATAGGGTGCAATCCACGATGACTAGATTAAAAACAAACGAGTTGGCTGTGCGAAAAGAGCCAGGTTCCTTGATTACGGAAAAGAAACTGCTGCCGCTCAGTGTTTCCACATTCCCGAAATTGATTGGTAATAATTATATTTATGTGGATAAAACCAAATATATCTACAGCTTATTGGCGCAAGGCGGGGCATTTTTTTTATCCCGCCCGCGGCGGTTTGGGAAATCATTATTGATTTCCATTCTCAAAGAAATTTTCCTTGGCAACAAGGAACTCTTTAAAGGGTATTGGATTTACGACCGGATCGACTGGGAAAAGTACCCCCTACTCCACCTGGATTTCCAGGGCATCGATTATAAGAGCCTGGGGCTTGATAAAGCCCTGACCAACGTATTGAATGGAATTGCAGGTGAGCATGGCATCCAGTGCCAGGGAGATAGTATCTCCGAAAGGTTCAGTGACTTAATCCGTAAATTAGCAGGGGATAAACCGATTGTCGTCCTCATCGATGAATACGATAAACCTATTACGGATTACATTGAAAACCTGGAAAAAGCCGAAGAAAACCGGGATAAACTCAAAAACTTCTATTCAATCCTCAAAAGCCGGCAAGAGAATATCAGTTTCCTTTTTATGACCGGGGTTTCCCGGTTTAGTCGCCTCTCGGTTTTCAGCGACCTGAACCACCTGGTGGATATCACTTTTCATAAAGATTACGTGCAATTACTCGGCTATACCACGGAGGAAATAGAACTTTATTTCGATGAGTATATCCGGGAATATATCCAGGAATATGCCGGCCAGGTTCCCGGCTATTCGCGGGAGGAATTGTTTGAAAAACTGAAAGAGTATTATAACGGGTATTCCTGGGATGGTGAGCGGTTTGTTTATAACCCGATTTCAATAATGAATTTTTTCTTTCATCGGAAATTTAAATCTTTTTGGTTTGCCACGGGTACGCCGACCTTTTTGGCGCATATGGCAAGAAAAAAAGGCATCGATATTAAAGTATGGGAAGAGCTTATGGTTACCGAGCAGTTTTTTGATAAATTCGATATTACCGATATCAATATCAATCTTTTACTTTTCCAGACGGGGTATTTGACCATAAAAAAACATGAGGGTGACATGTATGTTCTCTCCTATCCCAACCGGGAAGTTGAGAACGCCTTCCTTTATAACCTGGTGGAAGAGTTTTCCGGAAAAGGAGAGGACGTTTCGGGTAGTCTTATCCGTGAGATAAAAGAGGCCCTGGAAAATAACGACGTTGAAGGGTTTATCGGTAAAATGAAGGCTTTTCTCGCGTCTATTCCTTACAACCTTGTTGAGGGTGACGTGGAAAAGTATTATCACCTGGTTTTTTATCTTGTGTTGAAGCCATTGATAAGTAAAGTTACCCCAGAGCATTCCAGTAATCGCGGCAGGATGGATATGGTAGTCGAGACGGCAAAATACATCTATATTTTCGAGTTTAAAATGGGCAGCGGCCGGAAAGCGCTCAAGCAGATCAATGAAAGGGCTTATTATGAGCAATACCTGGGGCAGAGGAAAGAAATAATCCTGGTTGGGATTGGATTCAACAAGGAAAAAAGAAACATTTCCGACTATGCCCAGGCTAGGCTGGGGCCGACGAAAAAATAAAAGGCTCCCTTTTTTCATCCACGTTCATCATGTTTTAAATATACAGATTTTTTTTTGTCAAGCTTTCACTTTTTTTCTTTCCGCTCCCTCTTTTTCCCTGCCCCTCGCATTTAAGATAAAACCGAACAATACTTTTTGAGAATAACCGTTTGGGCGGATGAACGTCGTTCCTTCTTTTCTTATTATCCCAATAAAAGCAAGTATTAAAGGGCAGACACGCAGGTCTGCCCCTACACAGATTTGTCAGACAATAATTGATGGTGGATTCGGATTTCTTTCCCTGCTGATAAAATCCGGCGCTAAGGAGATTTGGTGCCAGTCCAATTTTTTCGCTTCACCTTTCCATGCCTCATGCAAAACTATGTTAATGGTCGGCAGTCGTGACAACCAGAATAAATTCCACTTTACTCACTTGATATGAAAAAGAGCCAAAAAATATCACCCCTACTGCATCTTCAATGCCGGTACCTATCCACAACAAGATAAATCTGCTTTCGGTTTCGGTCAGGATGATACTGGCCAATTAAATGCTATTTATTGAATAGACCCGTTTTTCGCCTTTTTTTTGATTCCTCGGCTTTCTTTCTCAATTCATTTGAAAATTTCTCAAAGTCGGCATTCATTACTTTTGTAAATTCTTCTGCTTCATTGCTCAATTCATTCCAGACTTTTTCTTTTTCAAAGTTGGCATTCATTCTTTTTGTAAATTCTTCTGCTTCATTGCTTAAACCTTCAAAAAGTATTGTTTCTGATTTCATTATATTTACCTCATATTTAATTTTTTCTGGTATACCCAGATACATTATATATAAAAATTCGATAATCAATTAAGAAAACTAAACCGATCTTCCGGTGCATGTGATTTGCTGGAGCATTCCCCCGGATGGGGCCTTCAATAGGCAAGAAATTAATCGGAGGGAGAAATTTTGGCTGCCCTCCTATAATTTTTCCAGATTCAATTGCCAATTTTGCAAAAGTGCCTGTAAATTTTAGATCAAGATTCAGTTTACTCACATCCTCACCTCTTTGTATTTTATCTCGTATAATTATCAGCAATATGATTTGCGATAGCATTTGCATATTCAAAATAGTTATCAAATACCTCGTTGGTTTTAATTGGGGTTATTTTGGCGATATGTATATGAATTAATAATGCGTATACTACGAACGACCAAATTAAATCATCATCTTCGTTTATATACTTGTTCAGAGTATAAATTAGCCTATCATAAGAAGGAGGATGTATATTATCATTAAAATTTTGGGTGTATATTCCACGCATGTTCATACAAATAAATGCTACGGCTATACCAAGTGCCCTTTTCTTGAAAATAGGACTATCCAGATTATCTTTCATAATATCTGATCCTAAAAACCATTCAGCAGCCAAATAATCAGCTTGTCTTTCTATTTCTATCTCGTTACCATTATATGTTTGGTCCTTTAAACGAATATGTGCTAATTCATGATGCAATATAGATGCTATTGCGCAAAGACATAATTCATTTGCGACGGCGTCTATTGAGTCTTTGGGAGGATTTTCTAAAGGTTTGGGGATATCTAATGGCCACGAATCATCACTATTATCAAGCAATTTCTTTTTTGCAAATTCCAATAGCTTCATACTAATTGTAAGCGAAGTGTGATTTAAGTCGATTAAACATTCAGTTTTTGGTGGCTTCAGGCGCTCCTTATCTTTTAATGCAATAAAATTATGTAAAACATAATGAGCATAAGATAAAAGCCAAACTATTTCGACAATTGAACGACTCAGAAGAATTATATTTGTTCCCAGATCACATTTGACTATTTGTTTTGATTCATCTAAATACTCGAACGTAAAGTTTTCGAAGGTTTTTTCAAAATCAAGTTTCCTCTCCGGTGCAATATTTACAATTGCCAAATGTAAATTCTTCATGATAGATACAATCGGAGATTTCATTCCTTTCAAACATTCATCATTCACAACTCTCATAAATTCTCTCCTGTAAAAATTAATTCTATATTATACCATTATAACGAAACACTGTCAATAGTTCTGGATAAGAAAAATTTTTTTTGAATTTTGAAAAGAAAATAAGCAATACTAAGTGTCGTATAAGTAATCCGGCAATCGATAGACGATAAGGGACATTAAAACAATTCACATCATTATTTTTTCTCAAGCGTTGCCACTCTTTCCTGAAGATCGGAAATGAGCTTCCGATATTCATGGATCACGTTCTGCTGTTCTTGCACCACTTTTGTCAAAACCGCCGTTACATCCATCGGGCTCACCCCTTTCCTATCGGATGTGGCCACCAGTTCCGGGACATCTTCAGCGATGAACCCCACGTGTTTTTCTGTTTTATCGACCTTATAATTGTATTTCACCGGGTTTAGTTTGGTTAAAGCAGCCACCGCTTCACCGGCGTTTAGGTTTTCTATGTTTTCTTTTAATGCCCTACTGGAAGCATTGGTCCAGGTACCGCCTTTGGAACAATATGCGCCGCTGGCCATGTGAAGGGGGTAAGAAAGGGCGGTCTTTCCGATACCTACATAACCATTAGGCGAAAGGGTCATTACTACGCAGTTGTTAGAAATGATCTGTACTTTGTGGTTGGTTACGGACCCGATATAAACTTCACCGGAACGCGCCGTAAATTTGCCTTGCGCTCCATCCGTACGATTTAAGATAAAGGTGGCGTTTGAAGCCGTTTTTTTAATTTCAAGTGCGCCTATTGGCGTTTTTGTACCTAAACCTAATTTGCCGTTTATAGTGACGATACGGTTATCAAATTCACCGTATACCAGCGGCGAGCCGATCTCGGAATTAGCTATGTAAAGCTTATTGGAACCGGTCTCATTGAACCCAGCCGCATAACCAAGGAATACATTCCCATTGCCGGTGGTTGTGTTGTTTCCAGCCCAATTTCCAATAAAAGTGTTGGCTGCGCCGGTTAAGTTATTTTGTCCAGCGCCATTTCCCAAAAAAATATTATAATATCCGGTGGTATTCAAGTTTCCAGCGTAATACCCGATGAAAGTGTTGGAGTTTCCAAGGGTGTTGGAATATCCGGCCATTTTTCCAAAAAAAGAGTTGAAGTTTCCGGTAGTGTTTTTATAACCGGAATCCATTCCGATAAATGTATTGGAGTGTCCGGTTGTGTTGAAAACTCCGGTGCCATACCCAAGGAAGGTGTTATAGCTTCCTGTAGAATTGTAGTCTCCAGCGTAATTCCCAAGAAAGGTGTTGGCGCATCCGGTTGTATTGAAAATTCCAGCAGAAGCTCCAATGAATGTGTTATA
>JAUPLE010000488.1 GCA_030837085.1 Acidobacteriota bacterium
CTTCATCTATGTCGGGGGAAACAATGAAATGGGCTACCTGGCTCACGATGCTAACGGATCGCCGCACTACATTTCTTTGCTGGAATACATCAAACCCAAGAGGGATAACTTTTCCAATGTCTGGGAAACGATCTCCCTGGACGATGGGATTTATTTCCGTACGACGAAATATTTATTTCATTGGCATCCCCGCGCAAAGCAGTTTATGGTATGGGAACCTGAAACGGCATTCATGGTTGCATTTTCATGCAGCGGGCGGTTTTTCGTTCAAGAAAAGGACATCGGACTAAAAGAGATGGTCAACGGTTCCTTAAAACTGGCGGCAGGGGGCGACATTTTCGCGGATAAACCGATATACATGATGACTCCCTATGATGAGCAGCGAATTTTAATCGGAACCCGGCTCAATGGTTTCTATCTCTACGATCATTCCCAGGCAACGCCTTTTCCAAATGAGTGCGCCGAGTACATAAAAGATAAACAGTTATCTCATGGGATTCGATTGTCATGCGGCGATTACGCCCTGGCAACTCTCAGGGGAGGACTTATCATCATGGATCCAGCGGGAAATTTGAAACAGGTATTAGATAAATCCTCAGGACTTCAAGACGATAATATCAAATATGTATTCGAAGATAGAGGGGGCAATTTATGGTTGGCATTGGATAAAGGAATAACCAAAATCGAATACGCATCGCCCATAACTATTTATGATGATCGGGCCGGTTTGCAAGGGATTGTTTTATCGGTTTCCCGGCACGGACCCGATAACACGCTTTATGCAGGCACCAGGCTTGGGCTTTTTAAATTAGAATCCCGGCGGCGATTTATTCCTGTGAAGGGATGCGCCAGTTCTTGCTGGGCGCTTCTCTCGATGGGGAATTCGCTGCTGGCGGCGACCAGTGAAGGAGTTTTGCAAATCAGCGGTCGTGATATTTATAAGGTAACGAGTACACATGCCTATGTTTTATGTGCATCACGATTAAATCCACAGCGGGTTTGGGTGGGAACCCGGCAAGGATTGGAAGCCATTGTCTTATCTGGGGATAAAAAGCAGTGGATAAAAGAAGCGATCTTTCAAAATATCTCCGAACCTATCAGTTCCATCATCGAAGATAAAGCAGGAAACCTCTGGTTGGGAACACCCGCTGCCGGCGTTCTAAAAGTGGATTTCGCGGGTGATAAGAGTTTGTCGGCCTCCCGGGTAAACCGCTGGGACATTTTGCCTTCGGCCACTTCCAGGGAAGTCCAGGTATTTTCCGCCGCTGGCCATGTTATTTATACCACACCTGGCGGTATTTTTTATTTCGATGAATTATCCAAAGGCTTTAAGCCGGATATGATCCTGGGTGCGGATTTCGCAGGGAACTTGACTGGAAATCCTCGAAAAATATTCCAGGTGGTGGAAGATTCTTATAATAATACCTGGTTTCACTCGGAATCGAAAAATTACCAGGCCGTACGCAAACCTGGCGGAACGTATGCCATCAATTCGACGCCCTTTAAACGAATCCCCTTGCTTCAAGTAAACTCAATATACCCGGATCCTGATAGAAGGGTGGTGTGGCTTGCCGGTGACGACGGCCTCTTGCGCTTCGATACAGGGATAAAAAAGGATTACGGGGCGCAATATTCTACTCTCCTGAGGCGGGTGCTTATCAACGGCAGACCGATATTCAACGGCTTTAAAAAAAACATGGAGCAAACCAATAGCACTTCGATGCCGGGATTTGATTTCGAAGACAGGAATATTAATTTCGAGTTTGCCGCTCCTTTTTTTGAAGGGGAGACCGAGACGCGATATAAATGGTTCCTGGAAGGATACGATAAAAAATGGTCGGAGTTGAGTCCTGAAAGCAAAAAAGACTATACGAACCTTGATTCCCGGTCATATGTTTTCCGGGTTCAAGCCATGAATGTTTACGGGACGATAAGCAGTGAAGATTCTTTTTATTTCAAGATATTGCCCCCCTGGTACCGGGCCTGGTGGGCGTTTTTAATTTATGCCGCCGCGGCTTTTTTGATGGTGTACTTTATTGTGCGCTGGAGGTCGGGCCACCTGGAAAAAGAAAAACAATCCCTCGAACAAATTATTAAAGACCGGGTCAAAGAAATTAATGAAAAAAAACTCCAGTTGGAAGAACAATCTAAAAAGCTTGAAGAGATGGATCATATTAAATCGCGATTTTTCGCCAATATATCCCATGAATTCCGAACGCCGCTGACATTAATTATGGGGCCCCTGGAGCAAATGATCGGGGAGTGTTCTTTACCGGCTGATAGAAAAAAATTAAGTTTAATGCTTCGTAATAGTCAACGGCTGCTGAGTCTGATTAATCAATTACTGGAACTTTCCAAAATCGACAGCGGAAAGGTAACACTCCGGATGTGTTTGCAGAATATTGTCCCGTTTATTAAAGGAATTACCGCTTCTTTTGAGCCGCTCACTTCCCGGAACGAGCAAGATTTGTCTATCATTGCGGATGATGAGGATATTTCTCTATATTTCGATTCAAAGGGCATGGAAGAGGTCATGTTTAACCTGTTGATCAATGCAGTAAAATTTACTCCCCGGGGCGGTAAGATTATCGTTCGAATAAGTAGGAGCACAGCGAATGCGGTGGGAGAAGTTCACTTCCCCTCCGGCGCTATATCTATTTCGGTACAGGATACGGGACCCGGGATTCCACGGGATCAATTGGCCTATATCTTCGACCGTTTTTACCAGGTGGACAGTTCCGTAGAACAATATTCCAAAAGTACAGGCATCGGTCTGGCAATTGCCAGGGAAATGGTTGACCTGCATCATGGTTTTATCGATGTACTCAGCCAGGAAGGACTGGGTACGGAGTTTATTGTTTACTTGCCCATGGGGACCGGACATTTAACTTCCCAGGACATTGTAGATAAGCGGGAAGTGGAAATAGGGGTACTCAAAACTTCCATGAGCCCGCCCCTGGCCCTATTGGATGATGATAAAAACGAAGAAGAATTTGAATCCGTCGAAGGCGCAGAGGTCCGGGAAAACCATGTGGACGAAGGGGAGGAACCGCGCAAACCGGAAAAGGATATCATCCTGTTAGTGGAAGATAACGCAGATGTCCGGGAGTATATGCGCGGTTCCCTGGTCCCCCTGTATGCGGTTATCGAAGCGGTAGACGGAAAGCAAGGAATCGAAAAAGCCAGGGAAATTATCCCTGATTTGATCATCAGCGACATCATGATGCCCCACGTATCGGGGTACCAATTGTGCCGTACCTTGAAAAACGATGTTAAAACCAGTCATATTCCTATTATCCTACTGACGGCCAGGGCCTCCGAAGAGAGCATCGTCGAAGGGCTGGAAACCGGCGCGGATGATTACATCACAAAACCTTTTAATTTGCGGATTTTGTGTGCGCGCATCAAAAACTTGATCGATCTCCGCCGTCATATACAGGAGAGTTTTAAACGAGAAATGACCCTGCAACCGGTTGAAATTTCGGTTTCGAAAATCGATAGGGACTTTATCGAGGAGCTTAAGGAAGTGATCGAAAAGAACCTGTCCGACCCGGAATTTAATGTTGAAGATTTGGGCCGGAGACTCTCCTTGAGCCGGGCCACATTGTATCGCAAAATTCACTCCTTGACGGGCGATTCCCCTGTGGATTTTATTCGCTCTTATCGTCTTAAACGGGCTGCCCAGCTCCTGAAAAAGGGAACGCTTAATGTAACGGATGCGGCGTTTGAAGTGGGATTTTCCAGTACAGCCTATTTTACCAAATGTTTCAAAGAGAAATTTCATCAGGTACCCTCCACTTTCCATTCTTCTTCGTCCGTAGATCAAACGAGTCAATCGATAGACGCGGATTAAAAATCGATTCTTGCTTGAAAAACGGCCCAGCAAGTGTCATTGTTATCTAAATTGAACCAGGATGATGTGGCAATCCTTACTGATTTTCCATTGAAGAATGCATTAGTCAAATAACTTTCAAGTAACGTATCTTCACGCCTCACATAAATGGCTACCCCGAGTTTTTGCGGGAGCTTGCCCGGATCATCCACATAATAAACTGTCCCAGTTCTTACCAGTAAAACACTTTTTAGAAAAAATGGGCCATATAAGGTTTCACCGCCGCGCGCAGGACCACTTTCCCGTTGGATAAAACTACTTGAAAAAGCAAGTTTTGCCGCAAAAATGGTCAAGGCAATGGTGCCATCTTTTAAGTACCAGGGGATTCCCGGGGCGACGGTCACTGGTTTACCAGTATAAAATGCTTGTCTCATCAGGGTTTCCAATGCGGCATTTTCTTTCGGCACCCTGACCGCAACTGCGTTCTGCGGGAGTAAACCGGGTTTGTCTACATAATAGATGGTTCCATAGGCTATCACTTGAATATCGGTGAGAAAAAACGGGCCGTAATATTCACTTGCTCGTTCGCCGGTTTCATTTGAATTTGTGCCTTTTTGCTGTGAACCGTTTACCTGTTCATGTGTCATGTTTTCCTCCCTAATAAGCCATTTTTGCGGCGTAAATGGTCCAGGCGATTCTGACCTGGTCTAAATGCCAGCGTTGCGCCGGGGCGACCAGTACGGGTTTGCCATTATAGAATGCATGGCTCATCAGGGCTTTCAAATCAACATCGTCATACGCTACTCTTGCCGCAACCGCGCTCTCCGGGAGTAAATTAGGTTTATCTACAAAATAGATAGTCCCCGAACCTTCGATTTGAATATCGATGAGAAAAAACGGGCCATAGAATTGGGCCCGCTGCTCCCCGGTTAAGTTCTTTTGCTCATCCAGGGAAATTTTTGCCGGCTCATCGACTTGTTGGGTCTTCACTTGGTTGTTTTGATCATTTTGTCCTTTAACGTTTTTTTGTGTCATAATTTTCTCCTTTAAAAGTTTTTTATTTGTTTTATTGTATTTCTTCGACCTGTCTTTGCAGGCCGTTTTCGTCTGTAAACGTGGTCATGTAAAACGGGTAACCCGGCGCTTCCGGGTTGACCTTGTTGACATATATTCTTTTCCCGCTCTCGAGAAAGAGTTCCATTGTTTTGCTTTTGGTGAGGTTTAACAATTGGCAGCCGCCGTTTTTGAGATCGCAATCCCGCGGCGGAATAAAGGCCGGACATTTTTTCCATCTGCGACCGGGATTGCCGGTATTGATATAGGCTTTCCTGTTATTACCTACGGCCACAACGGCGTCGTCGAGTCCGTCGCCATTCAAATCGATGAATTCTCCTTCAAAGGAATCGAAAAAATCGGCCGGTGGATAATACCCTGATTTTTGATCTAATTTCTTCCAGGTAAAGGTGCCTCGCTCCAGGAGATAGATATCTTTTGCTTCCGGGACAGGGGGAGTACAATTGGGGCATGCCCGGCCCTGGACCACGGCAAATACATAATTGGATCCGATTTTGTGCAATTTACAGAATTGTATATTTCGAAACCCAACATAATGATAGAGATAATTGGAGTTTGAATTCCAGGGCAGCGTAAACGTTCCATTGGGTTTATTGTTTTTATCGAGGTCCAACCGCTGCCAGAAGTTTTTACCCGGATGAGCCTGGGGATACCATTCGGCCCAAAATTTTTCTCTTGTTTTCCAGCAAGCCTGGCATACATCGACGATGACTCGTCTTGTTTTGCCCAGGGCGCTCCATTCGGTTTCGTACCATTGGACGCAATTGCGGGTGTCGCGGAAAGGTGCTTCGCCTTCATTGGAAAGGAGCACCTCGCCGGTGGCGGCGTCGCGGTACCGCAGCCCAATATAGAAGAGGTTGATATTCCCGTCGCAAGTTAGGTCCACGAACTGCGATCCCTGGTTACTGCCGCGCTCTACACCGGCTATCCCGGGGAGATGCGTGGGCCAGGAACTTTCTCCTTCATATTGGAGCGGCGCCGGTAGTTTCAACAACGGGTGTTCATCCCGGACCCAACAGTTTCCATTGGCATCGGGATTGAGTTTCCCGTTCAACACCCGGGGAAAATCCACGAAGCTGAAGTATTCCAATCGTTTCCCATCCGCCGAGGGTTTATAATAACTGGTAATGATGGATTGATAACCGATGGTGTTGTAGTTGGGAATTTTGAATTTTTTTACCAGGCCATTGTACTGGCTGCCGGTAGGCCGTGTGGGACCGCTGTATTTTACAGTGGGCAGGGAAGGTAAATACCGGGTGCTGTATTCTCTCCAATTACCGGGGGCGGTTTTATCCCAGAGCCAGGATTTCATTCTCCTGTATTCCGTATCTACCAGGTCCAACTTGCTGTCTTTGTTTAAATCCATGAAACGCAAGCCCGGGTAATTGCGAATGTTCATGCGGTCGGGCAGTATCCAATTGCCGTTTTCCAGCGGTTCCCAGGCGCTGGATTCGTTTGCGGTCTCGCTGTACCAATCGATCCTATTTTTTTTGTCCTTATTCCTACCTCCAGCCGGTTCCGATAAACGGTAAGAAAAATTGATCTGTTGGATCTCTTGTCCCGGTTTATTGGCGGTAATTCGGGCCAGGAATTGGCATGGCGTTTCTATCGGGGGAAGCGCGGCGGTTTGATGGTGGAAGTCCCAGATATACTCTTGCACCCCTCCAGCGGGCGATATTAATATCATCTGCTTTAAAAGGACCGGGTTTTCGTTTGCCGAGTATTGAAATAATAGGGAATATTCACCCTGTTGGATGTGATGCAGGCGATAAGCGTCATTGATATACTCATATATGAATTGAGTGGAAGGGAGACGGCCCGGCGTCTCGGCCTCGATTCGATATAGTAACGAGTTGAGCTGCTCCCCACAGTCGATGAGAAGGAACCGGTAAATCATCCCGCCAAAGCTGCGTTTGGTGCTTAAAATGGTCTTATCCTCTTCTTTCATCCATTCCAGCGGAATGATGTCGTTTTCCACCAGGAAAAACCAGCCGTCGTCGTTTTTGAAGGGGGTCAGGAAAAAAGAGAATAAATCGATCTCCATTGGCCCCGGGTTTTCAAATTCTCCGGGAGAGTCGTTTATTGGGAATAGGTAAGTGAGTTGCCAGCCAAATCCCGGTACGCTTTCCTCATTTCCATCCCGGTAGGATAATTGCAGCGGTACATCGGCCAATGGCGTATTGAACGTGAAGCGGTAGGTATAAACGAAGGGTTCATCGGAAATGGTCAGGAAGGGTCTTAAATCGGATGAATTAATCTCGTTGTCGGGTTTGGTAATGGAGAGTTTCTGACGATGGAAAACAGCACTCTCTTTTTGAAAGGAAATTTCAGGAAAGCGCCCCGCCCCATTAGCTGGGGCGGGCTGCGTTACCAGGAGCAAGAGTATTGTGCCCAAAACCGTTATAACTGAAGTTCGCGTGGTCATGATTTGCGCTCCTTTTTTCTTTTTGAGTGAAGACGTTTAAGCGCTTTCCTGGCGCCCGAAACTCCTGGTGATAGTGTCGATCTTACATCGCGAAGGGCCCACTGCCGCAATGACATTAAAGTCAAAGGGCCTCCCCTCTTGAAACAGCCCCATCATGATTTGTTTTAATTCCAGGCCCTCGTTAAAATCAAATACGATCTGGTTATACCAGGCCCCACCCGAGTTTTTGGACGCATTCAAAACAAAGGTGGTCTGCTGCCTGGAAATCGATACCTTATCCACGAAAAATTGTTCCCGTGAATCGGACGTTTCCTGCTTAACTTCGTTGTTTTTTTTGTTGTTCATGTTTTTTCTCCTTTTTATAATTATTATAGTCTCTTCTATACATCACAAATGTCTTGTCTTACCTATTTCCTTCCGAAAGACTGAACTTCCTTGGATTATCCTCATCAAAAAAACTACTGGAACTGCCGGAGGAGGAATTTTGAGAACCGGTTGTACCGAAGGGGGAAGTTTGAGATGATCCGAATGACCAATTCGAAATCGAGCCTCCGCTTCCTACGTGACCGGATAAAGAGGAGGAACCACTGGAAGAATCATCATATCGCCCGTTCAAATAATCGTTAAATGAAATTCTACCGCCATTACTTACGAAATCGATTATGGAAAAGGAACTGTTGCTTATTTGCTGCTGCTGCGGTGGGAATAGCTGCGGCTGAAATAGCGGGTTTTGCTGGTTAAACATTTTAAAGGCAACATCTAGCTCATTTTGAGAAAGGGTGAATGCATTAGCGAAGGATGATGGATCGGGCCTGCTGCTAAAAAGATCCCTCATAGACTTGTAACCTTCTGCAATTTGATTGGGAATATCATCCATGTAAAACGGGTCTTGGGTTGACCCAAAGAAGGGCCTGACCCTGGGATCAGGGAATGAAAATTCAATCCCGAACATAACTTTATCCGGCATCCAGCCTGCTAAAGGTTGAGGTAACCATTTCCACAGTGGTGGTGTTTCCTTCTTTTCTTCGTTGCCGGTGGGGTCCCATTTACTGGTGGGATTATTATTGACATACACATAACGGTTATATCCGAAGGCTGCATTGGCATTGTCTTTCACTTCATCCGGGGAGAGGAAAAATCCGAATCCGGGATCATATAACCGGGCTTTAAAATCATATTGATAGAAACCGCAGCATTCTTCAACATCCGCATAATGCCCGGTATACAATATATCCCGTTCGACCTTTTCCCCGGTTGCTTTACTTACCGGTATAACCTTTCCGAAGGCTTCATAAAGGGGGATGTCCAACGCATTACCGTTTTCCCCCGTAACCATGATGACAGAATTTAAAAGGTCACGGTGATAATAGTGGAAAGCAGCGGGCCGCGAAGGCTGAATCCGCGCCGTAGCCACCCGGCGGGAACTGTTCAGTATATGGAATTTCAGCTCTTCTTTGTTCCCAGGCACATCAAAATCCACTTCACCCAGGTCATCGATGTAAAAAGTGAGCCGGCGCGCGGACGAATCGTATTTCAACGATCGTTTCATCTCTCCGTCATAGCCATAACAAAAATATCGGACCTCCTGCCGCTGGGCATCGAAAAACTCCATCCGCTGAACTTTGTTGATGCAATTCCATGTGAACACCCGAGAGGTATTTGTCTTTTTATTTTCGTCGCGAACCATGTTCCCGGCGCTGTCATAAAAGAAACGCCGCTCGAATTCCCCGGTAACCATCGATGGTTGATGGGGTTTCGAATTGTCGTACACCAAACGCGATTCTTGATCGTTATCCAACCAATGGGTCCTGCTGCCGTTGGCGCGATAAACAAAAACCTGCTTGTGTCCGCCTTCATCTGCGGTCACCAATTGGTTTTTATCATCATATTGATAAACGCTTTCAAACGTACCCGCCAGGTTTCTTTCCGATGGATTACCGGTGAAAGAAGCGAGGCGAGGATAAGACAATGCTTTTTTTAAGACATTTCCCCCGGTATCGTAACACAAGCGGTAGGCAAGAAGGGGAGAATTCTCCAACCCGCAGGTGATTTCCCTCAACCGGCCGGATGCAGATATATAATCGATATGGGTTTCAATGCCATTTCCCAGTTTAGACAGTATAACCTGGTTCCTGGGCGTGAATTGACCGGCCGGGGCCTCCCACAGCGGGGTGACTTCCTTTCCTTCTTCATTGCGCCATTGAATTTTTTCCACCAACCCGGAGGCGTCATCGTAAATATACTCTATTATATAATGTGGTTGTTTTTTACCGGCGCCGTTAAGAATTACAGGTTGAGATACTTTTTCCAGCCTGCCCCTTTTTTTGCCGTTGTGAAAGTAATCGGTGCGGACTTCCAGGGATTTGTTAATGGCGGCGTCTTTGGTTTTCCACGATACGTCCCAACGGTGGAATATCACGGCGGGAAGGCCAAAACCATCATATTCAAACCGCTTTCCCTGGGTGTAATTACCCAGGCCGCTGGTTTCCTTGACTTCCTGGAAGGCCAATTTACCTATCCCATTGGCAGCCGTATCATATTTGTTTTGCAGGACTCGCTCGGTTTTAGCCGTCGTATCCCGGTCTTTTTGGGTTGTTAGCCGGTCCAGGTTATCATATGCCATCGAGGTAACCCGGTCCAATGAGCCTTTAAAATCTCTTTTTCGCTCCTTGACGCGCCCCAGCCCATCGTATTCGGTCGTTGTATTGCCAAGGGAGATATCCGTGGAAGAGATCACTTTATCATCCAACCGGTTCCCATAGTTGCTGGTTTCCAGGGTGAGACCCAGGCTGTCGGCGACCCGGACAAGTCGCCCCGCGGCATCATAATTAAAGTAAATTTCGTAGTGGGTATAGGGGAATTGTGTCGGATTCTTTCCACCAACTGCTTTTTTAATGACCTGGTCCAGGGCATTTTTGGTTTCTTCTTCCACCAATTGCGTGTGAATGAGTTTTCCCGGTTTCCCATCGTCAGTAGACTCGAATACATCTTCCAGTGTGGATTTAATGAACCCGTTGTACAGGAAGCGAAGGATTTTCCCTGTGGCGTGGGTTTCTTTAGTTTCCCGGAGGCGGGCGTCATTGTATTCGATGGCGCGGGAACCCGCCGGGATTTCACCTTCGTAGTGAGGTTCGTAAATGCGGCGCGGTTTCCGGGTTTTGTGGTCGAATTCCGTAAGCTCTTTCACGATCCATTTGCCTTTGTACCCTGTTTCCAGGATGCGGTATTTCCTGTTCAGCGGATCGATGAATTCTTTTTTCCGCTGGTCGGTAAAAATAAAAAGGGTTTTTATGCTGCGTTCATTGGGGGTAATTGTGTAAGTATAGCGGGCGCTGTCTTTATTGGCGTCCGCTCTTCCCTGGTCTCGTTCGTCTTTCCCTTCGTACAATTCTTCTACCATTCGCCCCATCCCGTCGTATTTGAAACGGGCAAGAATTTTATTCATTTGCACCACCTCGATGGATTTCCTGACCTGGAGATCGTAATGACGAACTTCTTCCACATGCCCCAATGCATTGAAGGTAAAATTCTTTAAAAACTGGTAAGGTCCTGTTTCAAAGTACCGGTTCTCTTCTACCAGGATATTTTTAGAACCGTCGAAACGATATTTCTTTGCGACTTTACCGGTAAAGGGGTGGTATTCGGAAATTTCATTGAATTTTTTCTCGCTGTTGCCGCGGTCGTAATGAGTAATTTTCTCAAGCACCTGGCCTTTGTTATTGTATTTTTTTTCAGCCCATTCGACCAGTTGAAATTCCTGGTCCGGGGAAAGTCGCGCGTATTTTTTCACCTGGGTGGGGAGGCCGATAAGGCGGTAATCTCCTTCTTCCACGTTAAGATAGTCTGTATCGGTTTTTTCCTGGCGGGCCGGTTTTCCTTTAGCGGGGCCTTCATGGGTTTCCAGTATTTCCTGTATCACGTTGCCGAAGCGGTCCAGGGCATATCCCCAGGGGAAAGCGGGGTCCTGGCTAGCGGCTACTTTTTTTATTGCGGTGGATAGTACCGTATTCCCATCTTCAGCATATTTAATGGTGGTGCTTTGCATGATGAACGAGAGGTATCGTCCGCCCATGAAATCCAACGCCCGCCATTCGTTCTCTTCGCTGGATATTTTCTTCCCGGAGGCGTCATAGGATATTTTGAGACGTAAGTAGCCGTTCTGGGCGCCGTTTTGGATGTAGTGATTTTCCGTTCGTAACCCGGTATCTTGTTCCAGGATATCCACGCGGCTGTGGCCCCGGAATTCCGCGAAAGGCAAAAACCGTTTCCCGTCCCAATAATCAAAACTCTTCGCCCAGGTTTCATTTCCCACTTTTTCCGTATACGTTTTAACCAGGTATACGTCATCCACGGATTCGGGTTTCCCTTTATCGATTTCTGAGGCCAACTCATAATGGATTTCGTCGGTTTTGTTCATGGGAGTCACGGTAGTTTTAATAAGGGCCGGATTTGCCTCGTCTTTAAAGATATATGAAAAATTATGGGGCGGCATTTCCGCGGTATTGTCAATTGAACCGTTTTTGAATGCGATTTCCCGGACCTGGTGTACAGTCATAACGCCATTTTGTTCCCCGGCAGTGATGGCCCATTGGCGATCCGGGGAGAACTGGCCTGATTTGTCTTTATAGAGTGTTTGAATCTTAACCAGTCGTTTCCATAGAATACAGGTATACCCGTTTTCTTCCGGCAATTCCCTACCGGTAAAATTGACGCCCAGGTTACCGTATCCTTCATATGGGTCGATGGGGTCCTTGTTTGTGTAAATAAAATCCACCTGGGAATCCCAGGACAGGCTGTCGGGAAGAACGCCGCATTTAATGCGGATGGGATAGGAATAGCCCATTTCTTTCCAATGGGTGTTCTGGGAATTTTTGTATGTTTCGTATTCATATAAAACTTTCTGGCCGTAGAGGCTTTCGATAGAGGTAATGCTCCATATTTTATTTCTCAATTCGCCGCCCGTTTCGATTTCGCCGGAAATATCTTTCACTCCGAATTTGTATTTGACACCGTCAGCCGTAATCACCATCCAGTAATCGATTTCCGGTTCCTGGGAGACAGGGTCGATAGCGGAACTCAGCACGTAGTAGGCTTTGGCAAAGGATTTTTCGATTTTGACGCGGAATTCGTTGGGTTTATTAAAGACGTTGACCATGGTATAGGTTTGCCCGTTGAGGTGGAGGATGAAATGGTCATTGGGGAAATCACTGCCCTGGTTGTTTTTGAAATCCACTTTGCCTTCAAACAGGGAGAGTCGTTCGATTTGTCCCAGTTCCAGTCGCCAGCCGGCTCCCACTAAACTGGCTGAACCGCTGCGCATAGAGTTGTACACCATGGATATTTCGGGTAATGGACCGTCGTTTTGCGGTTGAGGTAGAGTTACTTTGATTTTGTATGAATAGCATCCGCTGTGTTCATCGACGTTTCCAAATCCTCCCGCTCCCAATTCAGCGGCTTCGCGTGTCTCTATTATCTTTTTACTGGAGTGCCGCGCCCATTTCTTCTGCACCTCTTTCTCTGCCCGGTCGATATCTTCAGGTGTGAGTATTTTAAGAGGTGTATCAAGAGTTTGGTTGGGGGTGAGTTGTGTGGCCATGGGGTGTGAATTATGATTCTTACCTTCATGGCCTGGTTTTTCGTTTAACTTATTATTTTTCATACTAGCCTCCTTTATCAGGTAAATTGTTTTTCTCCCACACTTTAAACCTTATTTAAACCGCTGGCTATAACAAACGAATCAAAATTCCATAAAAATTAATTCACTATCACATTTGATTCACGAGTATAAAATTTGATTCAAATAATGAATGTTGCCCACAGAACACACAGAAAACACAGAAAATAGCCGCATCATTTTTCCCCCTTTTCTCATTGCCATAAGAAAGCTTACTACGATTTATTTTCTATTTATGTTATAATATTAAATCATGGAACTGGATCAACGAAATCGCAATGAACGAATACTGGTCATTCTAAATCCTTCCTCCGGGGTCGTTTCCAAGGATATTGCTACGTCGGTTATTTTTAAAAAACTGCGCAAGCATTTCCATACCGTATCCTTAATCAACTCCAACTCCCCTGCCCACGGCGTGGAAATCACCCGGCAAGCGCTGGATCAATTCGACATTATCACTGCTTTTGGCGGTGACGGCACCATTAACTCCGTGGCCTCGGCAATGGTTAATACCAACAAAACCCTGGGCATTTTGCCCGGCGGCTCCGGTAATGGCCTGGTGCGAAGTTTAAATATTTCTCTTTCCTGGAGACAGGCGCTGGATGTTTTGATCGATGGTAAAGACGTCTACGTGGATGCCGGGAAAATCAATGATACGTTCTTTCTAAACGTGGCGGGAATAGGACTGGACGCCTGGATTTCCAGGCAGTACAGGCAGTCAAAAGAGAGAGGTATTGCTTCCTATGTTTATTATGCGTTAAAAGGTGTCTTAGAAATGCCCACCTTCAGGGTGAAAATAAGCCTGGGGGATACCGTCTTCCAGGATGAGATTATGATCATTGCGTTTGCCAACTTCAAACAATACGGGGGGAACCTGATTATCGCACCTTTCGCCTCACCCTATGACCGGATGTTGGATATATGTATTATAAATAAATTCAAACTGTTGAAAAGCTCATTGGCGCCCCAGAAATTTTTTACCGGCCATATCCATGACTTTCCCTTTTACAAATCGTATAAATTTGAAAGATGTGAAATCGAATCGTTAGATGGAAAAATCCCCTTTCATTTTGATGGTGAATATGGGGGAAAAGACCTGGAGCGGTATACCATTGAAACGCTGCCCGGGAAAATAAGAGTACGCATTCCCCATCCTTAAAACCAAAAGCAGAGTAAAAAAAAAGGGGAAATATTACTACTTCCCCTTTGCATTTCAATCAACGATCACTAAGTTCGTCAATTAATTATAATTAACCAATTTAAGCCCTAGCGGGATACCTTGTCCACTACCAGGCCGATGACCTCGATTTCAGCGCCTTTAATTTCATTCATCACATCGACGACCTTGCCATATTCGACATCCTGGTCAGCTTTTAACAGGATTTTTGTTTTATCTTCTGGCTGTGTTGCCTCTATTTTGTCCAGGATCAAGCCAGGTAGTTTTGTAATGTCTTCCACCGGTTTTTCATCAAAGAAGACAACGCCGTCTTTTCGGACAAACACTTCAAGCATAGACCCGGGTTTCGGTTGGTCATCGGTGTATGCAGCCTCAGGCAGCCTTACGTTGGCCCCCTTCTGGATCATTGGGGTGACCACCATAAAGATAATTAAAAGAACCAGTAAGATATCGCACAATGGTACGACATTCGGTTCGGATTTTACGGCATTAGTACCGCCAACCTCAACGCTCATATTTAGGCTCCTATTTTTTTCTTGATATAGTGATCGATTAACTCAGATGAGGCATTCGCCATTTCGCCGCTGAAAATATCAACTCTATTGACAAGAGTATTGAAGAACCACACGGCCACAACAGCTACCAGGATTCCGAAACCCGTAGTAACCAATGCTTCTGCGATACCGCCGGCGACGGAAGCAATTCCGCCTGAACCGGATACGGACATGCTCTGGAACGCGGTGATAATTCCAAAAACGGTTCCGAACAATCCGACAAAAGGTCCAGTTGATCCGATGGTGGCTAAGCCGCCCATGCCTCTTTTAAATTCAACAAGACCTTTAATGGTTGCTCTTTCAATGGCTCTCTTGGCAGATTCCACTTTTTCAGCGTAACCGGCATTGCTGCCTTCCTGGAATTCCAACTCATTTAAGCCAGCGATCAATACCTTCGCAAGGTGGCTATTCTTGAATTGTTTATCTGATGACACTTTGATAGATTCTTCCAGTTTACCTTCCTGCCACAGTTTACTGATGAGCCTCAGCAGGATATTTGATTGCTTCTTGGCCTTATAAAAAACAAAAAGCCTTTCAACGCCGACTGCGATTGAATAAATCGACATGACCAATAGAATGATAACAACTCCTTTCGGGATGGGTCCCATTGAACTCCACATAGATCCTAAATCCCAATGCATGATTATACCTCCTAATTATTTTATTTTATTCTCTATATAATAATCATCAAAACTCAAACGATTATTGATTATTCAGGTTGAATTTTATTACAACTGTGAACCGAACCGGCCTGGGCACACCATTTAAGATATACGGCTCGTAAACCCACTGTCTGATGGCAGCGAGCGCCGACTGTCTTAACAAGGGGTGACCATTAATAACCTGGGCGTCGATCACGCGTCCGTAAATATCCGTCGTGGCGTTAATCACCACGTTACCCTGGATATGTGCTTTCAGCGCAACAGGTGGATATTGGGGATTCGGGGACTTGATCAGCCTCGGTTTCTGGATGCTGGCCACCTGGATTGCCTGTGACACATCATCTGAACCACCCGCTCCAGGACTTCCAAGGACGCCGCCGATAACACCACCCTCGACTCCGCCTTCAACTCCGCCTTCGACTCCTTCATCGAAACCGAAAGCACTCATACTTTCTTCCTCGATTTCATCGGGTATTTCAATAGGCGCTACCAACCTGCCCGTTACTACCGTCGCCTGTTTTTGGGTTGAACTTTCTTTACCCTCTTTTTTTTCGCCGTGTGAGGATTTCTTTTTTCCTGCTGGCGGCGGCGGCGGCGGCGGCGGGGCCGGTGGAGCTGCCATAAATACGTTGATTACTTTTATCGGGGGAAGACCGGCTTCCGCTTCTAACAGCGGAACCACGATTACTACCACTAAAATGACCAGATGCAAAAGGATTGAAAGCGGAAATGTAATCCACGTCTTCCGCTTCATCCGCTCACCTGAATCTATTAGCGAATCTTCGAACATGTTAACCTCCCAAATTATTTCTGATTTTTAACATAGTTTAATATATACCAATTCTTCATAAATTTCAAGTCTTAATTCATATTTTTTTTCTTTCAAGGAACTTTTTTTGCCAAACCATTAACCACGCGCATGATTGATAGATGGATGAATAAGTACCGATGATGATACCCACAAATAATGTGAAGGCAAAAGGATAGAGCACTTCGCCGCCCCAAATCATCAGCGCTATGAGGGAGAATAAGGTGGTGCCGCCGGTAATAACGGTCCGGCTTAACGTCTGGTTGATACTAAGGTCCATTAATGACTCGGCGTCCTTCCCACGTACGATTTTCAGGTTCTCCCTGATCCGGTCGAAGATAACGATGGTATCGTTAATGGAATAGCCCACGAGGGTAAGGATGGCAGCTATTACCTGCATACTTACTTCGATGTTGAATACAAGGATAAAAGTGAGAACCACCAGTGTATCATGAAGCAATGTCAGTATTCCTGAAACTCCATAGATGAACTTGAACCTGAAGGCAATATATACGAGCATTCCCAGTAACGCATAAATGGCGGCGCGGGTGGCCTGGCCGCGAAGGTCCTTACCTACCTGGGACCCTATGCTGTTGGTGCCGAGAAAAGTAAAACGGCCCAGGAAAGCATTTTCTTTTAATACACGTATCACCTGGTTCTTCAAACCGATTTTTTCAACCTGGCTGAAATCGGATATCAGGCCTTTGGGACTCTGGGTAATTAAGTCAATTATTTTTTTGGAGCTGTCTGCCGCTATTTCGGTTTCAGTCCCCTTGGACACCAGGAACTCGGCTATACGCCTCTCAGAAGCGTCATTCAAATCCAGTTTCCCTGTATTTAATTTTTTCTCTTCGTCTGTCAACAAAGCATCTTTGACCATAGCACTCAGTCCCTTTTGCTGACCGGGGGCATTGCTTTTCTCAGCTTCCTTAGTGTTTTCCTCACCGGACTCTTCCAATAGTTCTGTCCTGATATAAAATTTATCCTCATTACTGACCCTTTGGATGGTGGATTTTCCCATTCCTATTTTTTGTATCGATTGCCTGATGTCATCAACAGAGGTTTTATCTTTGAAACTGACCTCCAGCAATGTACCGCCGGTAAAGTCGAGTCCCATGTTAAATCCTTTTATAAAAAACAGGATAATCCCGAAGAGAATAATTATGCTGGAAACAATAAAACCCCATTTGCGAATACGCATAAACTTAAAATTGGGTACTTCATTAAATATTTTCATCTGCAACTCCTGTTCATCTAAATACTGATCTTGGTCAGTTTTTTCCTACCGGAATATACCAGGTCGAACAACGCCCGTGAGACAAATATGGCAGTGAACATGCTGGCGGCAATACCGATCACCAGGGTAACGGCAAAGCCTTTGATGGCACTGGTTCCGAATTGGAATAAGAAGGCGGCCGAGATAATGGTTGTCAGGTTGGAATCTAAAATGGTGATAAAGGCTTTTTTAAACCCGGAATCAATAGCGGATTTAGGCGCTTTGCCTATTTTCAAGTCTTCCTTTATCCGTTCGAAAATCAATACGTTGGCGTCCACGGCCATACCCATGGTGAGAATGATACCGGCTATGCCCGGCAGGGTAAGGGTGGCTCTGAAATAGGCCAATACGCCCATCAGTATTAATAGGTTAAGAAATAACGCGATAATGGCATTGACTCCCGCACCCCTGTAATACCAAAGCATGAATATTACTACAATAAAAAATCCGGCGAGACAGGTAATTAAACCTTTTCGGACGGAGTCCGCTCCCAGGGAAGGCCCGATAATCTGTTCATGCTGGAGTCTCAATTCGGCGGGAAGGGAGCCGGACCGCAGCTTCAAGGCCAGGTCGCTTGCTTCATCGGTGGTAAACCGCCCCTGGATTATACCGTCATAAGCAATGACGGAATTAACTACGGGGTCTGAGATGATCCGGTCGTCCAACACGATGGCGAGTTTTTTCCCGATATTGGCGGCTGTAAATGCCTGGAACCTTTTGGCGCCCTGTGCATTCAAGGAGAAGGAAACGGCTGGGCCGCCGTACTCATCCCTACCCAGGTGGGCACTTTTTAATTCCCGCCCGGTAATAACGGACTCCGCCCTTAATACGGAATACCCTTTAATGTCGCTCGATGCATGTTTTACAATCACCAGGTCTTCGGGTAATTTGCCTCCATACTGCTTCAGGGCTTCTTCTTCGGTTTCGAAAGGACCGGCTTCCTCTTTCTTTAATTCCAATACGGCGGCGCTTTTTATCAAGCTCATCACGCGGTCTTTCTCTTTATCGCTCACGCCGGGCAGTTCAATCAGTAACTGCTTGTCCCCTATCTTTTGGAGCACCGGTTCGGCGACGCCGAACTCGTTGATACGATTGCTGATGGTTTCCAGTGCCTGGCTCACGGTTTGATCCAACAAATCCCTTTCCACCAATTCTTTCAATGTCAAGGTAACGCGATCGCCGAGAAAAGCGTAAGTCCAATCCGGGAATTCATCATCCAGGGTATCCTTAATGGCTTTTTCATGGTCATAAATGGTTCCGTTGACTTCGATTTTATTAATGCCCTGGCGAACGACATCCTGGAATTTGAGGCTGAGTTCTTTCAAACGACTTTTCAATCGCTGTACGTTGTTGTCGGTCTGCTTCTGGATGGCTTTATCGGTGTCTACTGCGAATACCAGGTGCATTCCGCCTTTGAGGTCGAGCCCCAGGCTTATTTTTTCCCGGGGTGGTATAAACAGCACGATGGATAGCACTGTTACCGCTATAATTAATCCAATTTTCCAACCCAATGATTTTTTCATCTTTTCCTCCAATACACTGTTTTCAATTAATCCTTAGTATCGCTTGTCCGGCCTTGTGGGTCTATGATTGCGGCTATGGATGGTTTGGTCACCTGGATAGTGGTGTTTTTACTGACTTCGATCTCAATTCTATCTTCCATCACGCGGGTTACGGTGCCGTAAATGCCCCCGCTGGTGATAACCCGTTCCCCGCCTTTCAATCCAGCGATCATATTTTGATGCTGTTTCTGTTTTTTTCGGGCGGGCATGATGATCAGGAAATAGAATATGACAAAAATGATGATAAATGGGAATAGAGCAGTCAGCATGCTTGGCTGCTGCCCTCCTCCGGCTGCGGCTTGTCCATATAAAAACATGTTAAACTCCTTCTTGATAACTCAGTAGAAAGTTCTTTTTAAATTCGGTAAACTTTTTAAGCTTTATAGAATACCTTATTTTAGACATAAAATCAAGGTAAAAATGAATATTATGGATAGAATTCAATATTGAGGCGTTAATTTCTTTTGAAATATATAAGTGACGTAAGTAGGCCCGGGAAAAATTCCGACAGGTATAGCATTGACAATCAGGATCCGGCGGCTTTTCATCGAATTTGAAGCGCTCGTTTTTGATAGAGAGCTTGCCCCGTGAGGTAAAGAGGCAGCCGTTCCTGGCGTTACGCGTGGGCAGGACGCAGTCGAACATATCGATGCCGTGCTCTACCGCAAGAAGTATCTCTTCGGGTGTACCGGAACCCATAAGATACCGCGGCTTAGCCTGGGACATCCTGGGGCATACAAAACAAATGACCCGTTCGAACTCTTCGCGGGTTTCGCCGACGCTTAATCCGCCCACGGCATAGCCGTCAAAATCCAGGCTTGAAAGCTCTTCCAGGGATTGCTGTCTGAGGTCGGTATGCAAGCCGCCCTGGATGATGGCGAATTGGAAATTGGGGCGGCCGGTCTCGCCGGTTTCAAGGAAACGCCGACGCGCCCTGCGCGCCCACTGGTGTGTTGTAGCCATCGCTTGCTCATCTTCCTCACGGGTCGCGGGATACCCGGCAAAATAATCGAGTACCATCTGGATATCGGAATCATATAAATTTTGTATGTCTACCACCTGTTCGGGAGTGAGGAAAAAGGTGCTGCCGTCAAGATGGGATTTGAATTGCACGCCTTCTTCACTGACAGCGAAGTTCTCTTTGATGGAGAATATCTGGAACCCACCGCTGTCTGTAAGTATGGGTTTGTTCCAACCGATAAAGGCATGAAGGGACCCAAATGCTTTAATTACTTCCATCCCGGGCCGTAAATAGAGATGATAGCTGTTGCCCAGGATGACCTGGGCGCCGATTTCATGGAGTTGGGCCGGGATCAGGGCTTTGACTGCTCCGGCGGTGCCTACAGGCATGAATATGGGGGTTTCGATGTCGCCACGCCTGGTTTTGACTAACCCACACCGGGCCTGGCTCTGTTTATCCCGGTCTAACACGGTAAAAAACATTCTATCGCCCTGTTCGTTTATTGCTTTTCCAGTTCAGCTATTTTTTTGCTGAACCGCTCAATGTTCTTGCTGTTAGGAAATTTTTTTATAAACCCTTTCAATATTTCCAGGGTAAGTTTGGGGTCTTTGATTTTTTCCGAATAATAGGCGGCTGATGCATAACCATCTTCAGCTTCCTGGGATTGGGGATAAACCTTACTTATTTCCAGCAAGGCATTAACGGCTTGTTGATATTTTTTCCATTTGTAATAGATGTATCCCCGTTGGTACATGGCTTTCGCCGCCTGCCTCAGTACGTTATCTTTATCAAATTCGATGATCCGGTCGATAAGTTCCAACGCCTGGGGGTAATCGGCCCTGGCAATGTATTTATCGAGAATTCCAAACATAAGCGTGATTTTTTCAAAGGATTTATCGGTTTCAGGATACTCTTTGTATTTGGCCAGGAGGTCAGCAAGGGTGCCGATGCCTTTTTTCAAATCTTCCAGGTTTTTGATTAATGTTTCGGGGTCGATAAACCCTAACATCCGGTCTAATTCGGCGCCGTCGGCTTTGAATATCACCAGCGTCGGATAGGAATAGACTTTGAATTTGTTTTCCGCCTCAGTGTCTTTTTCAGGATTGATTTTGATGAGGGCATAATTCTCTTTATTGAAATATTCGCCAACCTTAGCGTCGCTGAAAGTTATTGCGTCCAAACTCTTGCAATGGGGACACCAATCGGTATAAAAGTCGATCAGCACGGGTTGCTTCTTGTCAACCGCTGTCTTTAGCACTTGCTGCCAATCGGTTTGCCAGTTGATGGCAGGGGCTGAAAAAAGCAGGCAATACGCTGCCAAAATCGTTAAGATTGCAATGATTATGATTCTTTGTTTCATAGGAACCTCCGGGTGATATTTTTGTGAAGGGATAAGTATAACCTTTTTTTGAGAAGAAATCAAGGACCATTTTTACTAATACCTCAAAAAAGCGTGCAAAAAAACAAGGATTTGAGACACTGCCCTCAGGAAGGAAGAACCAGAGCCGTGCAAGTAGGGTTGGGGCGCCGCCCCATTTTGAAAACCATCACGGATGGACAGGGTCCCTGATCTTAAAAACTATGTTAATCAGGAGTTTTGGGAAGTCCAGAAACCCTTTTTCAAAAGGGTTTCTGGCTGCCGGAGGCAAAAGTTTATTTGACAATCAAATTAAAATCCTCTAAAATGACGCACAGAGGTAAACGTGCAAAATAAACTGAAAGAAAAATTCTTTTTTGACCAGTTCTCTTCTTCAAGAGAATACGATGTGTTTACACCCCACGGGTATAAAACGATTATGCGGGAATACTTGCAATTGATTCATACTCCTTCTCACCGTACAATCCAGGTTGTCGACCTGGGCTGCGGAACCGGCGCATTTACGCGGCAATTTAAACATATATTTAACGGGCTGAACGATTATTACGGTCTTGATCTCTCCCTGCAATCCCTGCGCATGGCCACGAAAAAGTCGCCGGGTATCCGCTTCTGCGCCGGGGATATTGAAAATTGCTGCTTTAAAGATAATGTTTTCGATGTGGTCCTATTCTCCGGCGTGCTGCATCATTTCAGCGATATGGAACCCTGCCTGCGGGAAGCTTACCGCATCCTACGCGAGGGCGGCTGCGTATTATCCTATGACCCCAATATCAAAAACCCCCTTATGTGGCTGTACCGGAACCCGTCATCCCCTTTCTTCTCCAATAAAGGGATAACTGAAAATGAGCATTTATTATCCACCGACCAGGTGACATCTGTCATGGAAAAAGTGGGGTTTACCAACGTGACCACCCGTTGTAAAAGCGGAGTCACTTTTAAGTATGTGGCAACAAGATTAGGCCGTTTCCTGCTCCCCCTTTACAATATTTTTGAAACATTATTGGGACTTACTCCGCTGGAATCCAAATACGGTTCTTTTGTCATCGGTTACGGGGAGAAAAAACAAAC
>JAUPLE010000489.1 GCA_030837085.1 Acidobacteriota bacterium
GTCTTCTCCACGTTGCTATTTTCCGGTGGCCAGGGTTGACCTGTATAATGCTGCATCAAGAAAGCTTCGGCGGAAGAGTTCAGGTCCCCCCCCAACAACACTGATACATCTTTGTATTCCAACTTCAAAATGATCGAGTTCCCGTTTTTGGTTTTCCCGGTATTCCACGTCCCGCCCGAGGGATTCTCACGAAACCAACGAAGCCTGGGTTTCCCGGTAGAATCGGGCTTCAACACCGGACCCAATACGCGCAGCCGCAACTGCTTATCCTGTTCAAAGCCCTCGACATAAACCGGTTTCGACGGATCAGCCCCCGCGGTCAGCATACATATATTATTGCCCCCGGCTTCCACTTTAGACAGGGCATTTTTAAGCAAGTTGGGGTAGAGCTTTTTTTTGTAACGTGAAGGGTCGCTGAGAAAAACTTCCAGGTCAGATTGCGTCACCAGCGGCATGGTAATGTACTTGACGTTACCTTCCAGGACGTCCGGGCCAAAGGGTTTATCCTTGGGATACTGCTCCATAATCCCGTTATGATAAATTTTCTTGAAGCGGACATTGGAGTGCTCTCCAAAAAATTTGCTAAACCCGCCATAATGATCTTTATCGGGATGGGTAATTAGAGCCGCATCGAGAGTACGCACATCTCCCCTGAAATTAAAACGCCAGGAAAGAAAACGGTACATATTGTCGGCAATCCCGGCATCGATAACGAGTTTGCGATCATCCGGCGTGACCAGCAAACAACCGTCTCCCTGCCCGACATCGACGAAGACAATCTCCAACAAGCGCTCTGTCTGGAGATCGCTTTCCCGCATAAAGCCTTCAGTTCCCCGCACCTTGACGGGAACCAGGCCATTGCCTGCGGCCTGATCTTTGATCGCTACCCAGTCCCCCCACAACAGGTGATGAATCTCATTTCCGTCAGCATCATAAACTTTTGCAGACGGATAACCCGCATACTTATACTCATCTGACATGATTACCTCCTTTATCTCTATATAAATAAATTTTTTAAAGTCAAATCGTTCAATCCTGTTGTTGTTTTTTTCATCATCATCATTTGTTTTTCTCAAAAATCCCGGACTCGGTTTATTTTAAAATAAAAAAAATAGAATGTAAAGACAAAAAAGGAAGGAATATCAGCTTCCAGATACTGGAAAAAGTGGGGCTCATTAAAACTCTACTATAAAAACATTTTGAGCGAACTTGAAAAAACTCCATCTATATGGCATAATGCTGTCTTTACCCGTTCTCAAAAACATACAACTGTGTATTGGGTATTGTACTTTAGCGTATTGTGAATACCGGGATTGTTTTTCCTGTTCTTGTTTCGGATAACCTCCTGGAGAGTCAATGGCGGAAGCACGCCCATTCACTAATAACCAATAACGAATGACCAATGACTAACGACCAACCGATGACACCGGCAAAAAGACATATCATCTATACGTTAATCGCGGTACTGATCTCTGTGTTGATCCTTTTTGTCGTATATGCCATTGTCGATAAAGAAGCGGACTCACTACCAACACCGGTGAAAGCCGAGGAACGCTTCAAAGAGATCGAAACGCCGGCGAAAAAATGGTTAAATGGCCATTTCGGGATCTTTTTCCGGTTTAAATACCTGGGCAATATCAACTGGTTGATTATCCCGTTACTGATTTATTTTTTCCTGGCGGTTAAGAAACCGCGGCGGTGGCAAATGGCCCTGGTATTTACCTGGCTGCTAACGGCGTTGTTTATTATCATCAAAGGTTATACCAATTTCAGGTATCAATTTACCCTATTCCCCTTTACAGTCACGATCATTCTCCTGCTGCTGTGGGAAATTTCAAAAGATAAAAAAATCTATATAAAAATCCTCTGTTTTTCATTCGTGGGCCTGGCCTGCGCCTATAATATTTATCACTACTTCGACCGGTATAATTTCTATTGGGACATAAAAGTCAATGAAGAGAAATCGCGTTTCCCCTATCAACTGATCGATTACCTCAACCGTGATAGGGCGTTGAAAGAGTCGTCGAAGAAAGTTTTTGCCCTGAACCAGCCGTTATTTTTTTATTATACCAATCAAAAAGGCATTGATATGCAGTCGCCCCAGGCCCAATGGGCAACCGCTCACTTAACCGGGAATATCGGTTCCCGGGAAGCCCTTTTCAAGGAATTTAAAAAGATTTTGCATGTTGAATACATATTGCTCAGCGCCAGTCACCTGAAATTTTATCAATCCGGCCTGCTGCCCGAATTCCTGGACTGCGAATGCCGCCTGGTATTAAAGGACAACGGATGGCTCTTGTACCGCTTAAGAGAGAAACCCCTGGAACGGGAATTAAAGTCCCCGGGTTATGGAAAGGTTAAGCTGTGGCGGCCCCAGCAAAAGCAACCCGGCAATAACTCGTCCCGGTTCATCATCTTTACGGAAAAAGGGAAATTCACCCTGGAAGATTGCCGGGTAAAAGAGCGCACCCGGTACATAGATTGCCTGGCAGTCCGCAATAACGCGCCGGATGAAAACGGGCAGCGCATACTTCATTTTGGTTATGAATTTGGCCGCGGCATACTCAAAATGGAACCCATACAGCCCCGGGGCCGCTATATCCATTTTATTGTCCGGGTTACCGTTCCCCCTAAGCTGTGTAATAAAGAAAATTATGTATTTATCAGTGAATATGACGGTCATAATAAAAACTGGCAATCGACAAAAGTCTATTTTTCCTCCCCCAACTGGAGGACCTACATCGTCTCCCGGAAAATCGCACCGGACAGCCAGCGGGTGCTGCTGGGATTGCGATTTACCCCTCAAAGCCCGGACCATTCCTTAGTAATCCAGGATACCCGATTATACGTTTCCGATAATCCGATATAAGGTAATTTTCAGATGAAATTCTCAAAATTTCTAAAAGATCTTCTTTTTACCGGTTTTTCCCAGGTATTGGTGCTGTTGATGGGAGTATTGCTTGTCAAAATAATGGCCATGGTATTGGATAAAAACAGTTTCGGGCTGCTGATGCTCATTCGCCGCTGGTTAGGGGTCCTGCAGCCCATACTTACCCTGAACCTGGCGTTAAGCTTAATTAAGTTTGTCAGCACCCACAAAGAAAGTCAAGCCCATTTTTTCAGGGTATCTTTAGGCATCGTTAACATTATATTTATAATTGCTATGGCCGTTGTTTGTATCCTGCCTAAAACGTTTTCCTTTTTATTTTTCAACGGTTTCCAATACCCTTTACTGACTATTATATTTGTCGCTTTCACTTATTCTTCTTCCCTATTTTTGTTGATCTATTCATTTTTCCGGGGGGAACAGGATATGACGCGGGCCAATATCCTCAGCCTGGAATATTATGGTTTTCCTGTGCTCCTGGCGGCGCTGTTATTGGTGGTCAATTTTGGAAATGGGTACCGGGATTTAATGTTTTTTCACTTCCTGTATACCGTACCGGTCATCGCCGCCGCTTTCCTCTATTTCCGCAAAAACAATCTTTTTGCCCTGGTCTACCCGCTAAAATTCAAATTGAAAGAAATGGCCGGGTTTCTTTCTTATGGATTAAACCGGATGCCCTCGGCTTTATTTTTATCGCTGATTTTAGGTTTCCCGGTATTCTGGGCAAACCGAATGTTGACCCTGGAAGTAGCCGGTTACCTGGGCCTCGGGGTTTACATCGTCCGCATGATGGAAATATTCTCTACCCCTTTTAATAAAATTTTTATGCCCAAGTTTTCGGAATTTACCGTTAGTTCCAGACCGGAAGACGTTAAAGACAAAAGCATGATCGTGGTAAACTTTATTATCACCTTCTTACCCCCCGTGGTGCTAATCATATATGGATTGTCGCGGCATCTCTTACTTCTCTGGTTGGGCAAAGCATTCCTGGTGGCCCTCCCAACCGTTCAAATCGCCATATTATTTTCCGGTTTTTATATTATGTACGCCATTATCAGGGGCATACTGAACGGTGTGTTTATCTTCCCTTACGTCAATATTATCAGCCTGCTGGGGCTTGCCGGTACAGCGCTGCCCATTGTTATTGCCCTGGGCGACACACTGACGGGAGTTTCCATCAGCTTCGGCATTGGCCTTTTTATGTTGGGGATTAGTTCACTGTATATCCTGGTGAAAAAGTTAGAACTGAGATTTCCCTGGATATCATTATTAGTCTATGCGATTGTTTCAGCAGTCGTCTTTTTAATTACGGTTGTTATCGACAAATCATTGGTCAAGGTGATTTCTTTAAATATCTATGCTGAATTTATCATCTTATGCGTCTACCGGTTCTTACTATTACTGGCGGTTTTCTTCCTTTTCTGGAAGAAAACATTGTGGTACAGCGAACTGGTAAAACGTATGCACGTCAAGCGACAGGGAGTCCAGTAAATGGCTGAGATGTTGTTTGTTTTTTATTTGTTGTCAGGGTTCGCTAAAGTTTTCATAAAATTCTTCATGGGGGAAACCGCGGCGAGTATGTTTAATACGACGTTGATCTCCGCCGCACTGCTGGTAATAGTGCTTGTGCTCCACTGGTTTAAAAATATTTATTTTAAAAACAAAATATATATTGCCCGCGGGTCCTTGCCTGCCATCACACTTCTGCTGTTTTTTTATTTATGGATGATGGTATCGTTGTTGTATACGCCTTCCCCCACTTACTCTTATTTCAAAACATTCCTGTTTCTCACCAACCTGGTCGCTTTTTTCTTTCCTCTATTCTATAAAGATTTCGATTTCCAACGGGCCATTAAGTATTTCATTTATTTCGGTACGGTTTTCATCGTGTTGTATCTCATCGTTGTTCCCAGGAGTTACAGTAATATAGCCGAGGACCTGGAAATTTCCGTAAAGTACCTGGACATGGGGTTCCTGTCCGCCCTGAATGTAATGTTCTTGCTCCTCCCGCATTCTTGTCCGGCCTTGGGGCGGTGGCTTAAGTTGAGCCTGATGGGTGTGAACCTGGCGGCGTTGGTAATTACCGGCGCCCGGGGGCCGTTGGTATTTATGATCCTGGTCCTGGTCTTATATGTATTCTTCCATCCGCGCCATTTGTCCCGCTTCCTGGGGCGATGGACCATAAAAAAAATCCTGGCGGTTGCCATTTCCCTGGTTATCCTGGTGGTGGGCCTATACTATACATTGGCGAATTATACCGAGAAAATCGCGCTAAACCTGGAGCGATTTAGTAAAGTACTAGACGTCGATTCCAGCAGCCTGTCAGTCCGGTTCTCCCAGATTTATTTCGCCCTGGAAACAATTTTCCACGATGCCACTAATTTCCTAATCGGGACCGGTATCGGCAGTTTCGGGATATTATATGAGGGCGAGGATATTCGCTTGTACCCCCATAATATGATCCTGGAAACCTGGTTCGAAATGGGGGCGGTAGGCGTCTTTTTATTAACGCTATTTTTCCTGTTTTACTTAAAAAAAGTAAAACGATACGACCCCTCCGTTTATATATTCTTTTACCTGTTGTTAAACAGTCTGAAGTCCTATACGTTGGTGGATTTACGGGTTATGTTCGGCATCCTGGCTTGCCTGGTGGTATTTGCCAATCGCCGGGAATATGGAGAATATGCGGAATAAAGAGAATACAAGAATACAGGGAAAAAGAAGCAGTGGAGTTTCCCTGGTGTGACAAATAAGGGCAAATGTGCTAAAATAGAATGTCTACAAAGATTAAGGAGATAAGATTATGGGTAAATTAAGATTCGGGTTAGTAGGCTGCGGTCGAATCGTTAAAAAACACGCGGAAGCCCTTACTACTGTATTGAAAGATAAAGCTGAATTATCGGCTGTTTGCGATATCAAACCCGAGCGGGCAAAAACCATCGGGGAAAAATATGGGGCGCCTTATTTTTCCAGCTACGAACACATGCTCGATTCCGTCCCAATTGATGTAGTGAATATCCTTACCGAAAGCGGCAACCACGCGCGTCATACCATCGATATTGTAAAAAAATACCGCAAACACGTGGTGGTGGAAAAACCCATGGCGCTTCTGCTGGATGACGCCGATCAAATGATCCGCGCTTGCGATGAAGCAGGCGTTAAACTTTTCGTGGTGAAACAAAACCGCTACAACCTCCCGGTTATGAAACTGAGAGAAGCCCTGGAGACCGGCCGTTTCGGGAAACTGGTCATGGGAACGGTACGGGTTCGCTGGAGCCGCGACCAAAAATATTATGACCAGGACCCCTGGAGAGGGACCTGGGCCATGGACGGGGGCGTTTTTGCCAACCAGGCATCCCACCATGTGGATCTCCTGAAATGGATGCTGGGAAACCCGGTTTCTGTTTTCGCTAAAGGCGCTACCCAGTTGGTCAATATTGAGGCGGAAGATACGGGAGCGGCTATTATTACGTTCGAAAACGGCGCCATCGGCATCGTCGAAGCGACCACCGCCGTCCGCCCCAAAGACCTGGAAGGCTCCCTTTCTATACTGGGCGAAAAAGGTTCCGTAGAGATCGGCGGCTTTGCCGTTAATGAAATGAAAATTTGGAATTTCAGGAACCCGGCGCCGGGAGATGAGGATATATTAAATATTTCGAACCAGAACCCACCGGATGTCTACGGTTTTGGACACGTCAAGTACCTTCAAAATGTGATCGATACGATCAATAAAAAAGAGCAAGCCCTGGTAGACGGCCTGGAAGGAAGAAAATCCCTGGAATTGATTTCCGCCATTTATGAATCCATGGAAACCGGCAAAGAAGTTCAACTGCGCTTCCGTCCGTCCCGCTGCCGGTTGGGATTAAATCATTCCGCAATATGAAGAATCAAGCGATAATCAAACAAGCCGCTGTCCGGGATGTCATCTTCGGCGCTAATGTAACCGTAATCGAGCCGGTAAACTTATATGAATGCCGCATCGGCGATAATTGTTTTATCGGTCCTTTCGTGGAGATACAAAAAGGCGTGGTGATTGGGAATAATTGCAAAATCCAGTCCCATGCGTTTATATGCGAATTGGTCACCATTGGCTCCGACTGTTTCATTTCCCATGGGGCGATGTTTATTAATGATACGTTTTCCACCGGAGGCCCGGCCCGCGGCGATAAACGCCTGTGGAAATCCACTGTCATCGGCAACCACGTTTCTATCGGCACTAATTCGACTATCATGCCGGTTCACATCGTGGATAATGTCGTTGTCGGCGCCGGTTCGGTGGTTACTAAAGACATACTGGAGCCGGGGGTCTATGCCGGAAACCCGGCACGAAAATTGAGAGGGCTTTAGATGATGCCTCCGGCAGCCAAAAACCTTTTTATAAAAAGGTTTTTGGATTTCCAAAAATTTTTGATAAGGAGATTTAGATGAAGATACCGTTTGTTAACCTGGCGCGCATGCATGAACCGATCCGCGAAGAAATCGACCGCGCCATCAAAGAGGTTATTGATGATAATAATTATATTAATGGCAGGCAAATCCGGGAATTTGAAACCGGGTTTGCTCAATTCCTGGGCGCGCAAGCGGTGGTTGCCGTGAGTTCCGGGACCGATGCTATATTCCTGGCGCTTAAATGTTTGGATGTCCGAGAAGGGGATTACGTGATTACAGTTCCGCATACGTTTATCGCTACA
>JAUPLE010000047.1 GCA_030837085.1 Acidobacteriota bacterium
ACACCTTTGTAGATAAAAAGCTTTCCCGCTATTTCTCCGATATCCTTTACAAAATCCAAACTCCCGGGGAATCGGTTTATATCTACCTATTGTTGGATCACAAAAGTTCCCAGGAAAAGTTCGTGGGATTTCAATTACTGAAATACATGGTCAGGGTGTGGGAACTGCATTTTAAACAGAATAAAGAGGTTCTTTATTTGCCGGCCATCATCCCCATGGTGATTTATCACGGCGCTTCGAAGTGGGAACTGGATAAACGATTTATTTCGCTTTTCAGGGATGTTGATGGGCTGAAAGAGTATATCCCGAACTTTAAATATATGGTTTATGATATATCCCATATACCGGATGAGAAAATCAAAGGGGACATTTTATTAAGAATTGTATTAACCATTTTCAAGTACATATTAAGCGGCAAAATGAAGGAGAAATTGCCCGGTATTCTCACGTTATTTTTGGAATTACAAGATAAAACAAAAGCCATCGAATATCTAGAGTCGTTTTTAAAATACCTGGTGAGCAGCGCAAAAGAGTTGCAAATTGAATATATTGAAGAGACCGTAACCAGGTATATCGAAGAAGGAGGTGTTATCATGCAAACAATCGCAGAACAATTAATGGAGAAAGGAAAACTGGAAGGAATGCAGCTAGGAATGCAGCAAGGTATGCAGCATGGTATGCAGAAAGGGAAAATGGAAGTTGTGAAGAAAGCCATAAGGGCTGGATTATCGATAGAAACTATTGCAATGATATCAGGGTTATCCATCGATGAGATTCGTCAAATGCAATCGAAAATGAAACTGAAAATAGGCAGTGATCATTAGATATATCTCCTTGCGGCAGAAAGACAGGAATAACTGTCCGTAGGACACTGCTTCAATTTTTCAGTTTTCGTTTTTAATTAATTGTTTCCTCCATCATCTGTGCATCCTTTCATCCTGTAAATCCCGGTTCAGACAATTGACTTCGATAACGCGTTTGTAATATAATAGGAGAGGTGCGAAAAATGGCAGATTTAAAAATCCATGTACAATCTCGGCTTAGTGCACATGTTTTGTGCACACTTTTAGGGAGATCGTATTTTTTGAGTCTGAAGTCATTGGCTATGAAATAGTTTCAAAGTGCCAGAGTCCCAAAGGACATCCCCCCTGGTGGGGGACGGAAACTTTCCAACTTCCAACATTTGATTGACATCAAGTGTCCCAAAGGACATCCCCGGTTTTGAAAGACAGAGGGTAAGAGGGTAAGAAGTTAAGAGGGTAAGAAAAGAGGCGCGCCGAAAGGCGCTTTGAAACAGGCGCGAAGCGCCACAAAATTGTCTCACCTTCGCAACCTCTCACCTTCTCACCTTCTGCTTTTCCCAGTTTCCTTCTTTTTTCCCCGTCTATCTTTTCTTTTTTGAAAAAAAACAAATTGACAAAAGAACCATTAAAATTTATAATACCGGTGGAGGTAAACATGAAATCCCTGGTTTTAAGCGTCGATGATAATGTGTATGAGAAATTTATAAATTTCCTTAAAATCTTCCCGCAAAATAAATTTAAAATTGTAGATGAAATTCCATGCAGCAGAGAGTTGGAAAAGGAACTAAAAAAGAGAAAAAAGGAAATTGCCTCCGGTGACGTTCTCACCCACAGCGAAATCTGGGAAAATGCCGGGATATAAAATCCTTTACGCCAATTCAGTAAAAAAAGATCTAAAAAACATCGACATCGCACATTTAAAGAAAATAAAAAAAGAGATCGAGAAATTGGTCGATTTCCCGGATATAAAAAATATCAAGAAATTATCCCACCATCCGGTTGCAGATTACCGGTTAAGAATAGGTGACTACAGGGTATTGTTTGACATCGATTCCCAGGAGAATACTATTAATATATTAAAAATCGGCCATAGGAAAGATATCTATTAGCTTGTGCACGTTTAATGATATCCCTGAAAAGAAAGAACCGAAGAAGCGAAGAAGAGCAGAAGATAAGCGTTAAAAGAAAGAAGTTAGGAAGTTTGGAGGTTGCGAAAAAAGTCCGAACCAGGATGAATAGGATAATGAGATGACATTTATAATGCATCTGTAATATAATTGGATTTGACGATAAAAAAGGTAGTAAGGAAAATGAATCTAATAAATGAAATCTCCTGGCGCCGGCTGTGCCTTACTTTTCTTTGCAAGAAAACTACCTCTGAAATGAAAAGCCATCCCGTCTCTGTTTTCCAGGCCATTATCAAAGCCGTAAGCAGCAGAACCCCGGCCTTTTCATCCCTCAAAAACGACGACCTGCCGGTCTTCCATATCAAAGACAAAAAACACTCCTTTAAAATGAACCCCCTCGCCTCTATCCGCGTGGATTTCTTCTTTTTCAAACAGAACCGGGAAGAAATTACCCGCTGGGGGCAAAACCTGGTGGAATACCTTTCAAACCCAGCTTACAACGAAACAGTCGAAATCCTCACCGCCGGTGAAGTGGAAGAACGAAACTATGCCATCCTGGCGAAGGAATTGGAAAACCTCCCCTGCGAAGGGGAATTATGTCTTGAGTTTCTTTCGCCATTGCCTTTTAACAGGGAAAAAGGAAAAACCCGGGTATGTATTTCGAAAGATAGATTTATTACGCTCTTTGAGAAACGTTTTTCCCTTTTATTCGGCGGGGAAATAACCTATGAATGCGGAGAGGATGACTTTTCAGTGCTTCCTTATTATTGGAATTACACGGAGATCAAGCATTCGTCCCGGTCGCAGCAGGGGAACACGCAATATATTAACGGCACTATTGGAAAACTTTATATCAAAGGAACGTGGAAGAATTTTATCCCCTTTTTGGTATTGGGAGCGGAAATACATACGGGGATTAAGCTTGCCAATTCGCAGGGGTATTACCGGGTACTACCCGGTGCTGTTTCTTATTTCGAGGGGAGTTTCCCGGATGTAAAAGAAATTATTTCCGTTACCCATGATGTGATGGAGAACTGCGATCACGCATCGGGATGGTTGTCCGGGAACGAGATGTACCCATTTGATGAAAAAGCCTTTGCGGAAAAGTTGGTTGAGGAAATAAAAAATGATCGTTATGAGCCTTCACCCAATACAGCGTTTATGATACGCCGGGAGAATAAAAAAGACCGGGTCGTGGAGCAAATGAATTTTAAAGATTTGATCGTGAGCCGTTACCTGGTGAAAACCATTTATAAAGTATTCGATAATATTTTTGAAGAAGAGTCTATCGGGTCCAGGAAGGGAATAGTGCGGGAACGGGCGGTGGAAATGGTAAAAACCGCAATTGCAGAGGGATATGAATATATTATCGAGTCGGATATCGAGGATTTTTTTCCTTCAGTGGATTTAGAACAATTACACCGCTTATTGGATTTCTATTTACCTGCCCAGGCAACGGTAATAAGGAGTTTGTTGAAGAAAATAACCGGGAACGGGTATATTTTAAATGGTAAATTCCATGAGCGGATGAAAGGATTGGCATTGGGGAACCCGTTGTCGTCGTGTTTGGCCAATTTATATCTTGATTCGTTTGATGGGGATATAAAGTCGATGGCTGTTCGGGTCATCCGGTATGAGGATGATGTAATGATATTTTGTAAGAACCGGGAGGAAACGGATATTTGATTTTTTGCACGCTTTTTTGAGGTATTAGTA